>NZ_JBWGQH010000022.1:0-74499 GCF_056331925.1 Chloroflexus sp. | reverse complement strand
ACGGCCCGGTAGTCCTCTTTTGTCATTTGTCATTCACCTTTTGTCATTTCGCGCGGAGCGAGCAATCTTGCCATCCGATGCGCTTCGCTTACCGTGACCGGCTCTAAAGATGTCTCGCTTCGCTCGACATGACACGGGGAGGATGACGTTCAGCGCTCACCATAGATTGGCGATTGCACGCAGACGTAGGAGCGTGCTACCAACATCGCCTGGTCAATGTCGGTGGTGATGGGGTTATCGAAGCAACGTTGCAGAACTGGGCGGATATAGATACACTTATATACGGAGAGCTTCTGTACCGTGTAGAGGGTATAACAAAGCAAGAGGATCGGTCGTAAGGCTCCTTATTTTTTACCTTGGGTGTCCTAACCCATGTCCGAATCTCGGACGAATTCAACTGCGGAGCAAATATGGCGAAACATCCGCTGCCAATGGCGCTCGCCAAAGTGATGATTGCCGCTGCATGGGCCGACGGTGAACTTAACCTTGAGGAAATCAATGATCTCAAGCGCCTGTTGGCCGAACTCGGTCAGACCGGGGGGCAATTAGCCCTAACGGCCGAAGAGTGGGCCGAATTAGAGATCTATTTGCATACGCCGGTTGAAGCTGCCGAGCGAGCGCGTCTTGTTGCCGAACTGCGTGATCTGATCGCAACACCGGCTGAACGCCGGCTTGCCATCAGCGCTATTGACCGGTTGCTGGCTGCCGACCGTGTTTTGACGCCGGCTGAGCGTGCAGTCGCCCAAGAGATTCACGATGCGCTTGAGCATGATAGCCATAGTTTGCTCCACCAGATCGGACGTGCCTTTCGATTAGCGTTGGGGATTCGGGCACGTGGCCCTAACCGCGAAGACCTCTTGCCAGAGTTTCTCCGCAATCGCATCTACTATTCTCTCCATATGCGCCTTGGTCAACAGATCGATGAATTAGGCATTAACCAAGACGAAGTGTATGTCCTCGCCCTCGCCGGTGGTTTGTTGGCCCGTGTTGCCCAGATCGATGAGAGAGTAACATCAGCTGAACATGATCAGATTGTCGCCATTTTACAAGAGTGGTGGCATCTCGACTATGCTCGTGCTACACTCGTAGCCGAAGTAGCTTTGGCCGAGAGTTCGGCAAGTCTTGACTTTTTTCGTCTCGCCAAAGAGTTTGCTAACACAACGACCGTCGAACAACGTGAGCGCTTTCTTGACGCCCTCTTCGCGGTTGCCCTCGCCGATGGTGAACTTTCCGGTGTCGAGAGTGCAGAGATTAGCCGAATTACCGCTGCCATTAATCTTCCTCATGATCGCTTTGTCGCGGCGCGGATGCGCTTTCCCCGCCAACCTGGAAAACGTCTATGATCATCTCACTGTCTACACCTCTTGATATGCATCTGCATCTGCGCGAAGGAGCGATGCTCCGCCTTGTCGCACCCTTTTCCGCTGCCCAATTCGCCGGTGCAGTTATCATGCCCAATCTCGTACCACCGGTCGATAATGCCGACCGGCTTGCTCGCTATCGTGCCGAAATTGAGGCAGCGACGGCGCCTTACCCCTTTCTCCCGTTAATGACCCTCTTCTTTCGCCCTTACGATGCGGCGACGTTACAAGGATTACGTGACCAGATTTTTGCCGTTAAGCTCTACCCTGAAGGTGTAACCACAAATAGTGCCGGCGGTGTGCGTGATCTCACGACAATCGAGCCGACGCTGGCCCTTATGGAAGAGCTTGGTATCCCGCTGCTCGTTCACGGTGAGAGCCATGGCTTTGTCCTTGACCGTGAGGCTGAGTTCTTGCCCGTGTACGAACGATGGGCACGCACATTTCCGCGTTTGCGGATTGTGATGGAGCATATTACAACCGCTGCCGCACTCGATCTGCTTGAACGGTATCCAAACCTCTTCGCAACTGTGACACTCCATCACCTCTTGATCACCCTCGATGATGTGGCCGGTGGTTTGCTGCAACCACATCTCTTCTGTAAGCCGATTGCCAAACGACCGAGCGATCGTGATGCGCTCTTGGCGGCTGCGTTACGTGGTCATCCGAAATTGATGTTCGGTAGCGACTCGGCGCCACATCCGATTGATCACAAAGAGGCCGCGTTTTGTGCTGCCGGCATCTTCTCGGCGCCGGTGCTCTTGCCGATGCTTGTGGAACTCTTTGAACGACACGATGCGCTTGACTACTTGCCGGCCTTTGTCGGTGGTAATGCGTGTCGAATCCACGGCCTTACACCACCACCGCGTACTGTCCAGCTTATCGCAGAATCGTGGCAGGTTCCTGCCCGCTACGGCGATGTCGTGCCTTTTGCCGCCGGTCAGACCCTCCGCTGGCGGTTGGTGGAATAGGTTTCACCCAACCGTTTATCAGCGGATCGATTTACCGGCCAGACCGCTACCCCATACATCCGGTGGTGTCGGTGGTACAAACAGATCGGTCACGTCAATCGCTCGTCGCAGTTGGCCGAACGTGGTGGCAATAAATGTGATCCGACGCAGTCGCGCTGCCGGTACCGGACGGTCGAGATCACAGATCGGTCCGATGTCGATTCGATAATACCACTCATTGGCCCGTGGATGGGTTGGCTCTTCTGGCAACAGCTCGTGGCGGCGGACGATCTGGTAGCGGATGATTGCTGCGTAGTGCCGGATTTGCCAACGTTCGGCGCCAAATGAAGCCGGTTGGTAAAATGCCAGATAATCGGCGGCTAAACGGGGTGGGGCGTGGGCTAAAGGTAGCCGATACCAGCCTGCGTTGTGCGCCAATGCGAGATCGCGCGGTTGCGGGACGATGACCACTAATACCCGCGCATCATTGTCAGGTTCGATCATACGCTTCTCCACACTGCCGTCGTGCATCGTACCATTTCTCGACACGAACCCGTAGTACGTTTACAGGCCGGACGATTTTGACCTATGTATTGCGTGCATCGTGCCGCCGCTCGACACGAACCCATGGTACACTACCTATACAACTGCATAGATGACTCTCATGAATAAACCGTTTTCAAGCGAAAAAAGTTGTGCCAATGGTACGAGCATATTTTCTCATTCTGACTATTCTGTGTGCGCTTACAGCCTGTGCAGCGCCGGCACAACCGACCGTGCGCGCTGCCATCGGCGCGATTGAAGCGGTCAATGCCGGGAACAGCGAGGGTTTTGAGCGCGTAATTACGCCTCGTCCGTTTGTTTTTCCCGCCGATCACGGCCCACATCCGACGTTTCAAACCGAGTGGTGGTATTACACCGGCAACCTGACTGCCGAGAACGGCCACCGTTTTGGCTTTCAACTCACCTTCTTCCGCCGTGCACTTAGTCCGTATCCACCGGTTCGTGAATCGGCGTGGGCTACTAATGAAATCTATATGGCCCACTTTGCAGTCAGCGACATCGACGGTGATCGGTTTTACGCCTTCGAGCGCTTTAGCCGGGCAGCCGCCGGATTGGCCGGCGCTAGCGGCGAGCCTTTCCGCGTCTTTCTCAACGATTGGTCGGTTGAAGGGAGTGGTCCAGAAGGGATGACCATGCATTTGCGCGCTGCCCAAGCTGATGTCGCTCTCGATCTCGTCGCCGTTAATAGCCGACCGCCGGTACTGCAAGGTAATGCCGGGGTAAGCCAAAAAGGTTCACAGGTCGGTAATGCTTCGGCTTATTATTCGCTGACCCGTATGACCAGTACCGGCACGATCCGGCTTGGCACCCAGACCTACACCGTGAGTGGCCTGACGTGGATGGATCGCGAGTGGGGAACCAGTGCGCTCGAAGAAGGGCTGGCCGGCTGGGATTGGTTCGCGTTGCAGTTGAGCAGCGGCCATGATCTGATGTATTACCAACTCCGCGAAGCCGATGGTCGCCCTTCGCCGTTTGTCGGTGGTAGTCTACTCTTGCCCGACGATACGGTGGTGATCCTTGGTCCCGGTGATGTCGATCTGACAGTCCTCGACACGTGGCGTAGTCCACGAAGTGGCGCCGTTTATCCTTCTGGTTGGCAACTACGCATCTCGCGTTACGGGATCGATCTGGTGATTACGCCGGCAATGCGTGATCAAGAGTTGCCGGTTTCGGTTGTCTATTGGGAAGGCGCGGTAGACGTGCGGGGTAGCATGAGCGGTCGTGGCTACGTAGAGTTGACGGGCTATGCCGATACGAAATGAGCCGGTCATCGCGCCGGTTACACTTATCAGCGGTTTTCTTGGCAGCGGCAAGACGACCTTGCTCCGTCGTCTGCTACAACACGGTGATCATCGAATCGGCGTGGTCGTCAATGAGTTCGGCGCTCTGGGCATTGATGGCACCTTGATCGCCCAGAGTGGCGCCGGTCTGTTGATCGAACTTAATGGCGGCTGCGTGTGCTGCGTGGCCGGCAGCGATCTGATACTCGCGCTGGAAACGCTCAGCGAGGCAGGCCCACTCGATGCAATTGCCATTGAACTGAGTGGTTTGGCCGAACCGGGTGCGATTATTCGTCAACTCCGCCGTGCCGATGCGCCACTCGATACGGTCGTTACCCTTGCCTCCACAGTCGATTACGAGCAGGTAATAACCACGTCGCCCCTCGTTACCCGTCAGATTCAGCTCGCCGACGTGGTATTGCTCACCCACGGTGATCTGGTCGATGCTAACAGGATGCGGTGGGTTGCAACCCAAATCAGCCAGCTCAATTCACGTGCGCCGGTCGTACCGGTCGTGCAAGGCGACATCGCCCCGGCATTTATCTTCAGCCCACGTCACGATCGTGATATACCGGAAGAGTTTTGCCACCAACCCAGCGAATATCAAGCCGTGAGCTGGCAAAGTGACCGACCGGTACAGCGTTCCGCGCTCGAACAGACGTTACGAGAACTTTCCGCACGTGGTCTCTTCCGCGCTAAAGGGATCGTCTTCTGTACCGACTCGCCCTGGGCCGATGAGGTTCATGTGGTAGCGGGTCGAATGACCTTCAGTGCCCTCCGTCTTACCCACGAACCCTCACCTCTCTGTCGGCTGGTTCTCATCGGCAGTGCCGCGGCTATCGCAATGGCCGCTGAAATGCTCAATGCGTGCATCGATAGTGCCGAGCGGATTGCCGATTGGCAGATACGCCGTGCTGCAATAGCTTGAGCAGCGGCAACTTCTCCCCGTGGATCGGGCCTCAGCGTAAGGAAATACAAACTGTTTTACAGGCTAGGCCACCATCGCCGGGATGATACCGGGTAATTAATGAGCATTGGTTAGTATGCATCGGTCGCGAAGTTTGTTCAGACAAGAGAAGAGGCAATGTTTGGTGGCAACACTTGTATAATGACAGTGGTCGTATGATCTACTCAAGCGAATCATGCAACGTCATCACCGTCTGCCATATCTGATCGAAATTGTGCTGTGGATCAAACGGTCAATTTCGATCAGCTTTACTTTCGGTAGTACGTATCTTAGCTTTCGATCAAATAGTGAGTACGTTTTTAACGCTAACTTAATAAAAAATTAACGCTAGTTAAAATCCTTATTGGTACAATTTCCATAACTTCATGTCAGTCACAACAATAAGAAAAGGATTCATATGTACTTTTCTCAGATCGTTGTACGGCTTACGTTTATCCTCATTACCACCTTCCGTTCCGGTTATCGTCTCCTTCCAGCACAATTCCCAACCTGAGGTAAACGTCGTTGGGGGTACGGAAGTTGTGCCGGGTGAGTATCCGTGGCTTGTTGCCCTGATCGATGCTACGATTACTGATGAAGCATTTGCATTTTGAGGATGCGTGCGCTATCTAACGTGGATAGGTCAGTAATCGCACCTCGTCGGTTGCGTCGGATACGGTCATCATCGCTTGGCGTGAGTGCGCTATCACCACTAGCACGTACCCAACGTTAGGCCCTCTTCGTATGTATTTGGCGATACGGAGCCTCTTCTAATCACCCTGCAATGCTACGTGTAGGTAACGCTAATAACATAGTAGTACCCTTCATAAAGGAGCATGCACGTGTACTGGTGGTTACACATTCTTGCCCTTCTTCTGATGTGTTGTATATCGCCAGTCTTTGCCCAAGGTCGGATCATTATCAACGATCCATTACAGCAACTGCGTCAGCCATCGGTTATCCAAACAGCAGCGGAACCGTTGATCCAAGAAGGTGCGATTGTTGTGGTGTATGTCAAAGCCCGTGGTGATGACGCTGATTTTTTTCAGTTGCTCAAGCGTGATGGTTTTATCCGCAGTGATGGTAAAGAGCGGGTGGAACTGATCGCGATCTATGTCGCAATTGCCGATAATTACAGCGCATTACGTTTCGGTGAGCAATGGTATAGTCAGTTGTATGATCGGTATCAGCAAATATTGAACGACCATCTACGTAACCCGTTGTCTTCACCCGATTTAAGTCGCGATATTGCTGGAGCGCTAACCGCGGTGCGCCAACCAACGACCGTGGTGCAACAACCAACGACGGATATCGGTTGGGAGTCTTTTATCCCTATTCTCGGATTTATTCCGATTGCTTTGGTTGTTATCACAGTCATCGCAATAGTTGTAGTTGCGTCGCAGTTCATCACCATATTTCAACAACTACTAGGTCAACGTCATCTTATTGCCAAGGCTACACTTGACAGTCTCAACCAACGATTCATCGAGGTGCTCGAACGGTTGTGTGCGCAAGCGGGAAATCAGCGCGATCCGGCGTGTCGCCTCTTGTTCCAAGATGTCTATCTGGGATTGCTCCGACTAAAGCGCGGGAATGCCGGATCGTGGCAATCGGCATATTCGCCTGAAGAAGAACTCTCACGCGTCGAGCAGCAATTAAAAGACCTCGAACGAGTTGCCGTGACACCAGTATCATCCTTAATCATCCCGCAAACCTACAGTCCAGCAGCGTGGTTACCAACGGTATCGGATGATTCGCAGGTATCCGCGTTCCGTACAGCTCTGAGTGGAGCCGTGCAGGAGTGGTGGCGACTTGAGTGGGAACTGGCCGATCAACCAACCGTAGCCCGGTATGTTGATCCGAGTAGGCTGCGTGAGCAATTGGTAACGTTGTTGTGGTTGGTGTCAAACACGACCAAGATACCTGCGGCACTAGCCGAAGCGCAAGCAATTGTGACAGAGATCGAGCAGATGCGTAAGACATTGCGCTGGCATATGCGGTACCAGTATTCCAAACAGCGCACCTCAACCGGTAAACGTCGGTATACCAATATTCATGAATATAAGTACGAATATGAATACACGTCGACAGCATCTCTATCTGATAATAGTGGTTGGGGCGATCTTTTTGGTGGGAGTGACAGTAGCGACAGTAGCGACAGTAGCGACAGTGGCGGCAGTAGCGACAGTGGCAGCAGTAGCGAGTAAGTGCTCATCGGCTCGCTCGCGTGCTTATCGGTGATACAACCGTTTGTGAACATAGGATACATGTCACTTCACAGGTAATGGACAACCGGCTACAATACAAGAGCAGCCATGCTTGCTGCTGACCATACGTTAGGAGCACCTATGGAAATTGAAGCCAAATATAGGATCAGCGCCGCCGACCTCAACCGTTTAGCGACGCTCAATGCGCTTGGCCCATACACTTTGCACACCCTGGCCGGCGAATGTCAACGGAATATTTACTACGATAGCGTTGATGGTCGGCTGGCTTTGGCGCGCTATGGGTTACGTGTACGCCAGATCGGTAATCGTTCGACGATTACGCTGAAGGGACCGGCTCGGGTTGACGAGAACGGTATTCATCACCGGGCCGAGTTTGAGTTTCCCGGCAGCAATCCCGATCCGGCCACGTGGCCGGCAGGGCCAGCCCGTGATCTGGCCCAAGCGCTTTTGCTTGGTGCGCCACTCCGTCCCTTGCTAATCATTGAAACCAGCCGTCGTATTATTCACGCTGTGCGCGATGGGCAAGATCGCGTTGAACTATGCCTTGATCGCGGGACGATCTACGCCGATAACCGGCAAGCGCCACTTTGCGAGCTAGAACTAGAAGTATTACCGGCTGGCTCGGTTTACGATCTGACCGAATTGGCGAACGCCTTACGTGCCATTTTCAAGATCACGCCGGAGCGACAGAGTAAGCTCGAACGTGGCATGGCTCTGCTCAAGCGATAAGGTTATCTGTTTCTGATAGACACGAGGAAGCATGGCAGCATCAACACTCACCGACTATGTCGAACAGTTGCTGGTGGCGTATCGCGTTGACCGAGCGCATGCCCGTCAAGTTGCCAATCATGCGCTCACGTTGTTCGATGCGCTCAGCGTTTCGCATATGTGGTCCGCTCGTGCCCGTTCCCTCGTTGAAGCAGGAGCACTGCTTCACAATGTTGGCCTGACGACCGATCCACCAGAGCATCATCTCGTTGGGCGCGATATTATCCTTCGGCACGATTTGGGTGATGAGACAGCGCAAGCGATCATCGCGGCAATCGTAGCGCTTCATCGCCGCAAGCCACGTGCTCGGATCGAGCCGACAATCTTGTGCCTGAATAAGCGTTACCGCGAACTAGCGTTGCAACTTGCCGCGATTGTGCGCGTTGCCGATGGTTTTGATTATAGCCAAAGTCAGACAACGCAGCTCCAGGTGACGGCACAGCATGGCCGGCTCAGCCTTATCGCAAGTGGCCCTCATGCCGCGGTTGATAGTGAACGCGCCTTGACTAAGGCCGATCTGTGGGAACGGGTGATCGGTCCACGACCGGAGGTGGTAGTGCAGAGTGGTGGGAGTGTAGTTGAGCCGGTAGGAGGTGAAGACGAGCCGACCGATCTTTTACCGCTTTGGTATACTAGCGGTGACGTGCCGTTTGCCGAACTTGGCCGTGTGATGTTGCGTCGCCATACACGTCGCTTGCAGCAGACGGTTCGTGCTGTCGAGGCGGACAAGACTATCGAGGCGGTGCATGATTTGCGGGTAGCAACTCGGCGTATTCGGGCCGCACTACGTCTGCTCGATCCGGTTACACCGGCTAAAGCGGCGCGACAGGCGGTGAAGGCTGTTCGCACGTTGGCCCGTGAGGCTGGTGCCACTCGTGACCGCGACGTATTGCTGAACGATATGGCGCGACGTGATATTCACGGTCTTGAACCGGTGATGGCAGCAATCCGCGCCGAGCGCCAGCAAGCACACACGGCGCTGGTTGAGTATCTGGGTAGCAAACAGTACGAACGCGATCTACGTGCGTTAGCTCGATTAGCATGTTTCGCCGGTGCGTGGAATAATCGGCCACGGGTGAAAGATCACGCCGGTAGCATGTTGTATGCCCATTACGAAGCCTTGCGGGCGTATGACTACAATGGTTTGCCAGAAGATGAGGCAATCCTGCATGCGATGCGGATTGCCGGAAAACGGCTACGCTATGCACTTGAGTTAGTCAGCGACATTGTCGGTGAACAACTGAGCGAGTTACTCAATCCGTTGATCGAGTTTCAAGACCATCTCGGTGCGCTCAACGACATCAGCGTAGCGCGAGGCTTGGTTGTCAATCACGTTGAGCGTGCCCCTGACGCGGTAGCTGCCTACTTTGCAGCTCGTGAAGCAGAGTGGGCAATGCTACGTACCGAGCTACCGGCGTGCTGGGAACGACTGGTAAGTGCTGACTATCGTCGTACTTTGCTTGCCGTGATCGGCGATCTCTGACGCAGGTCGGCTAAGGCAAATGGGGCATATAGCACGAGAATTGTGATAATACCGATCACCTCCATCCACACAATATAGATCGGCCACGGTCCTAAGAAATCGAGCAAACTGGGCGTGTATGGCTTGCGGGCCAAAAAGAGATAGTTACTATCGAGCAGCCAATTGACCACGGCCACTAGTGCCATAAGCAGATTGGCTCCGACGATCACGCGCCCCACCGATCCCCACGTAGGGCGATACTGTTCTAACGCGATCATCGTCAGCGCAGCCAATACAATGCCACCGTGGGAAATAAAACTCTGGAAGGCACGAAAATGGGGAAAGCCGTATATGCCAATGTCCGGTGTCAGCAACGCCTGCACGGCTCCACCAATCCCCATAAAGTAGGCAAACTCGAATATGCGATAGCTCCGGGTCAGGAGCATGATGACGCTCAGCCACGTAAACAATGTACATAGGTGCAGCGGCAACATGTACTGGATCGACCAGAGACCATGGACCCAAAACCAAATGTTGTAGGCGATTTCATTGACCGTGAGTACAGCGGCTAGCCCATAGCGCCACCATCTTGCAGCCATCGGCGATAGATGACGTGCCGGACCGAGCACCCAAACTGCTACGGCAACGACACATCCGAGTGCAATCCAGTGCGGTACACTAAAGAGCACAAACGGTGGTCCATCCCAATCCAAGCTAAAGATATCGGTCATTGCCCCACCTCCCGCGGTTATGGAGGATTTTCGTGCCTTTTACCCTCCTCTATGTGTATCGGATATTTTCATCATAGCAGAAGTAAAAACGTTGCGGGCGTCATCGTAACTTTGCTGTATATCAGAACATCTTTCCTTGTAGATGCAGAGAAGACGAAAGGATAACCTATGGTAGCCCAACGAGCTATTGTTATTGGTGGCGGAGCTGCTGGAATGAGTGCAGCGGCAAAAGCGAAACGCACCAATCCGGCAATCGATATTGTCGTTTACGAGCGATCAGGTTACGTTAGCTATGGAGCATGCGGTTTTCCTTATGCAATCAAGGGTGAGATTGCCCGCATTGAAGATGTCGTTGTGCGTACCCCAGCCCAGTTTGCGCAGCAGGGTATTCAGGCGTTGATCCACCACGAAGTACTGACTATCGATACGGCTCGCCAACGTGTGCTAGTACGCGACCTACATACCGGTCGTGAGTTTACCGACCATTGGGATGAACTGGTAGTGACCACCGGGGGGCAGCCGGCTCGTCCACCGCTACCCGGTCTCGATTTGCCCGGCGTTTTCGGATTGCGTAGTGTCGAAGAGGCGATATCAATCAAGACGTGGATTGGCGAGCAACGCCCACAGACCGGCGTGATTATCGGTGGTGGTTATATTGGTCTTGAGATGGCCGAAGCATTAGATGCCCACGGTATCGCGCTCACCCTGGTCGAACGACTACCCCATGTCCTGCCAACATTCGATCCTGAAGTGGCAGAGCAGGTCGAGGAAGAGTTACGACGGCAACGGGTCGATGTACGATTAGGACAGGCGGTGCAGGCGATTGTCGGTAATGAGCGGGTTCGCGGTGTCGTAGTGGATGGTCAAACCATACCGGCAGAAATCGTGATTCTGGCAGCCGGAGTCAAGCCGAGCGTCGGGCTTGTCCGTGAGACCGGTATCGCGCTCGGTCCAACCGGTGCCATAGCGGTTGATGATCATCAGCGCACCAATGTACCGCATGTCTGGGCAGCAGGTGATGTGGCTGAAGTATACCATCGGGTGACGGGCAAACCGGCCTGGATTCCACTCGGAACAACAGCGAACAAACAAGGTCGGGTTGCCGGTGCGAATCTAGCCGGTGGCAATGCCCGATTCGGTGGGGTCGTTGGTACGACGGTGGTCAAGGTGTTTGAACGTGAAGTAGCAATCAGTGGTCTGTCGCTGACACGAGCCAAGGTAGAAGGTTTCGACGCCGTTAGTGTCAGTGCTACCGCTTCTTCACGAGCGCACTATATGCCCGGTCATCAGCCGCTCACCGTTACCTTAGTCTTTGATCGGTCAAGTCGTCGGCTGCTGGGTGGGCAATTGATCGGGCGCGAAGGAGTCGCCAAGCGGGTCGATACGATTGCTGCCGCTTTGCAAGCCGGTTGGACGATTGATGAGTTCGCCGAGCTTGATCTGAGCTATGCACCACCTTTTGCACCGGTTTGGGATCCGCTGCTGGTCGCAGCCAATCTGGCCCGGCGTTAGTCACCTGCCACACTCCGGGGACGGCTGCAAAGCCGTCCCTTATCCGTTAGACCGTTCCCTCTGCCTTACGACAAACGAAGATGGGGTCGTTTACCGGCGAACTCATTCGCTCAATATCGCCTTGCTCAAGTGCAATCTGCTGTGCATCCACTGTTTGCACGCAAAAACCTGCTTCCTGCAACCGCTGAATAATATCAGCTCCGTACATCCTCACATGGTCAAATTGACCGAAATAGCGTTCGCGTAGCAACGGATCGGTAATGGTAGCATCTTCAAACGTATGTTCGCCTTGGATCGGCACTAAAATCAGCGCTGTACCACCCGGCTTAAGCACCCGGTGAATTTCGCGCATTGCTTTGTGATCGTTCGGCACATGCTCTAACACATGACTGCAAAGAATGAGATCACATGTGTTTGCGTTAAACGGAATAGCCGTAATATCAAAGCGCATTTTGGTCGATGGATCAAATAAATCAGCGGTGATATAGCGTAGATGGGGCATCTGCGCAAACCGTCGCGCCAACCCCGACTCAGGTGCGAAATGCAGTATCGTTTGCGGCTACTCTGGCGTGATAAGGTGTGAGTGTTCAAGAAAGAGCCAGATCAACCGATGCCGCCCGCTGCAATGATCGACAGACCGGACACCAGTGATGGTAGGGGCGGTGCAGGGTGATAAAACCGGACAGACGTGAATTGCAGATGGGGCAGAACGCTGATTGACCCCTGAAGAGAAGTCGGCGTAACGGCATCGGCAATGCAAATAGGGTTTGTGCAATAATCAAATCAACCAACCGACGCACCGGTGTCAACGAATGAAAGGCAAGACGACAATAAAAAGCAAACCGAGCAAAACGTTGGCGTATGTGGTACATTTGTAGACAAGAGCAAGTACTTCAATGAAAGACAAGCGCCGGAGCTTGTGCATGACCTACCCCGGCACCTACGTGACTTCATTCACTAAATCTGATCGAGGTAATCCTTCAGCAGCTTCCCTAAGCGGGGATGGCGCAGCTTACGCAGCGCCTTCACTTCAATTTGCCGCACCCGTTCGCGTGTCACCCCAAATGCTTTACCCACCTCTTCAAGTGTGCGTGGTTGACCATCAGCAAGACCGTAGCGCAGCTCAAGCACCCGCCGTTCACGCTCACTGAGCTGGCCGAGTGCTGCGGCGATCTGCTGGCGGAGCATACCGCTTGCCGCAGCATCGTCAGCATCAAGTGCATGTGGGTCGGGGATGAAGTCGGCGAGCGTACTATCAGCTTCTTCACCGACCGGTGTCGCAAGCGAAACCGGATCTTGCGCAGTCCGCCGTAGTTCACGCAGCTTTTCTTCACTCATCCCGAGATGATTCGCCAGCTCAGTATCGGTCGGCTCACGGCCCAGCGACTGGGTCAGTTGCCGACGAGCAGACTGGATCCGATGAAGCGTCTCACCGAGATGAACGGGCAGGCGTACCAATCGTGACTGGTCGGCCAGCGCACGGGAGAGGGCCTGCTTGATCCACCATGTTGCATAGGTACTGAACTTATACCCCTTGGTGTGATCGAATTTTTCGATAGCGCGGAGCAGGCCGAGGCTCCCCTCCTGGATGAGATCAAGCAGCGGCAGACCACGATCGCGGTAGCGTTTGGCGATGCTCACGACCAAACGCAGGTTCGCTGAGGCCATTTGCTGGCGTGCCTCGTCGCCCTGTTCTTTTATCCGGCGCAACCGCTCTGCTTCAGGGCTGTCGGGAGGGAGTGTAGCCAGTTTACGCTCAGCCGCTTGGCCGCGTTCGATCATCTGAGCCAACCGCTTCTCTTGTTCGGCAGTCAACAGCGGTACTTGCCCAATCTCGCGCAAATAGAGGCGCACACTATCACTAAGCAGTGCATCTGACAGCTCATCCTCGAGGTCAAGATCGGTTGCTAGCGGGGTCAGCGACGCATCACCAATAACCGGTTCGTCACCGTCTTGGACGGGAACACCGGCTTCGGCTAAGGCTGCATAAATACTGTCGATCTGCTCGACCGACTCTTCAACATTGGGAACCAGCCGCTGAATATCCTCAAAGGTGACAAAGCCCTGTTGCCGTCCTTGCGCGATCAGGGCCTGTACATCGGCGGGGCTGATCGCAGAACTGGTGCGGTCGGTCTCGGGCTGGCTCTGCGTCATAATACTTCCTCGTCTGAGACCACACAGGTGTTAGCTATTGCGCAGTTCGTATTGTAGCACAAG
The DNA here is from genome assembly GCF_056331925.1 of Chloroflexus sp. Lineage (NCBI taxonomy): Bacteria > Bacillati > Chloroflexota > Chloroflexia > Chloroflexales > Chloroflexaceae > Chloroflexus > Chloroflexus sp. The sequence goes on along the minus strand of NZ_JBWGQH010000022.1, from coordinate 60,480 downwards.
CTGTTACCCGCGCAGACCAAGCACGGAGTGCGCAATCACTCCTCGCAAGATCTCTGAGGTTCCTTCGCCAATGGTCAGCAGGCGGGTATCGCGGTACAACCGCTCGACCGGATATTCCTGGCTGTAACCGTAGCCACCGAAGACCTGGATGGCATCGCGGCAAATCCGCTCGGAGGCTTCTGAGGCAAAGAGTTTAGCGATAGCTGCCTCACGTGTGTACGGTTTACCGGCATCTTTCATTCGGGCTGCCGTATAGACCAGCGCACGAGCAGCAGCGAGATCAACGGCCATATTGGCAATCATATTCGCCACCGACTGATGAGCACCAATCGGTTTGCCAAACGCCGTTCGCTCCCGTGCATAGGCGACTGCAGCTTCATAGGCAGCTTGGGCTAACCCAATCGCCATGGCCCCGATCCCAATCCGACCACCGTCGAGAACCTGTAGGAACTGGATAAACCCGCGGCCACGTTCGCCGAGCAGGTTTTCACGGGGCACGCGCACATCATCGAGCATCACCGCAGTGCTCACCGAACCGCGCAGCCCCATTTTTGGCTCGTGCTTCCCGAAGCTTAACCCCGGCGTGCCACGCGGCACAATGAAGGCTGAAATACCCTTCTTTCCCAATTCCGGGTCGGTTACTGCGGTAACGATGATGTGGCCGGCAATTGGTGCGTTTGTAATCCACATCTTTTGGCCGTTGATCACCCACTCATCACCAACCAGCCGAGCCGTTGTTCGCGTTGCACCGGCATCCGAGCCGGCGTGCGGTTCGGTGAGACCAAACGCCGCCAGATATTCACCTTTCGCTGCCGGAACGAGGAAACGACGCTTCTGTTCTTCAGTCCCGAACATCGCAATCGGTGCACTCCCCAGTCCGAGGTGAGCAGCATACGCCAACGCGGTACTCCCACAGCAGCGAGCTACTTCCTCGATAGCAATGGCCGTACTCACACTATCCGCACCGGCACCGCCATATTCTTCGGGAAACGGTAGTCCCATCAGACCGAGCTGTGCCATTTTGGCAAAGGTCTCTCTCGGAAAAGCGCTATGCTCATCAACATACCGTGCTTTCGGCGCAATCTCCTTCTCGGCGAATTCACGTACCGTTTGGCGAATCAGCTCCTGTTCGGGGGTCAATTCAAAATCCATAGCCTGCCTCGCTTCTCTAGCTATGCGCCGTTTGTGCTGACGACTCGGCATCAAACGTCATGACCGGCACACCCTCTATTGTCTCGTTCATTAAGGAGTCGACAACCGCCTTCAGGTCATTCGTCTCGGCAAAAACCCGCAACTGACGGTCGGCACTCGTGCCCTGGTCGACGATGGTAAGCAGATATTCGACCTCTTTACGTGAACCGAGCATATCAACGACATCATCAACCAGCTCGACAATTTCGTGAACGAGCGCTTTTGCCTCGACCTCTTTACGTTTCCCGAAATCGATCAACTTCCCGTCAAGCCCCCAGCGTTGTGCGCGCCATTTGTTTTCGTTGATCAGGGCGCGGCGGTAGACGCGGAAGGTAGTGTTCTCCTCAAACATGGTGTAGAACTTGACGATCAATGCCTGCATCGTTGCGGCCAACGCCAAACACTCCTCGACCCTGGTCGCAATATCGCAGACACGGAACTCAAGCGTGCCGAAGAACGGATGAGGACGTAAATCCCACCAGATCTTTTTACCGTTATCGATACAGCCGGTATTGATCAACAACTGGACGTACCGTTCAAACTCGCTGGCAGAATGGAAGGTTGGTGGAATACCGGTGCGCGGGAACGTGCTAAAGATGACGCTACGGTAAGACTTAAAGCCGGTGTTGCGCCCCATCCAAAACGGTGAAGAGGTGCTCAGCGCCAATAGATGTGGACAGATATACCGTGCAACATTCATCAATTCGATAGCCACTTCATTATTTGGCATACCGATGTGGCAGTGCATACCAAAGATGAGTAGTTGCAGAGCAGCTTCTTGCATTTCGCCCACGACCATGCGGTAACGCTCGTCAGGCGTAATTTCTTGCTGCATCCACGACGAAAATGGATGGGTACCGGCAGCCACAATACGCAGGTTATGACGTGCCGCTAGCCCGGCAATAGCCCCTCGGAGGCGTACAATTTCGGCCCGTGCTTCACTAATGGTACGGCAAGGGCGGGTGCCGACCTCAACAATACTTTGATGCATTTCGGGCTTGATCTGCTCACGCAAGATCGTGCGGCCTGGTTCGAGAATTTGGGTAATGTAACTGCGTAACTCACGGGTTTCAGGATCGACGATCTGATACTCCTCTTCGATCCCGATTGTAAACGCAAAATCGGCATCGTTGGGATTGTAGACGCTCACCGCACACTCCTCGTTGATGATGGTATTCATTTATCACCGGTATGCTGTATTATATCGCGTATTGCGGATTGTGTGGGGCGAGCGATCAAGATTATCTACTCACGCCGTGCGCCGTCGCCAACGTTCTCGTAGCAGTGTCAGTGTATTCCGTTGATAGTACAGCCATTCGATAAGCAAGACGAGCAACGCCACGAGCGCCAACCAACGCCAGATTTCTTGGCGACCATCACGCTCACGGGCAACCGTGCTCTGCGCACCGCTGATTTGTGAGATGACAAGATCGCGTTGTGGCGTGATTTGTGATTCGTTAGGTGCAAATAGGTTTACGGCGAAGCGACGACCGGTAATGACCTCATTGCCACGCCGTTCTTCGAGGGTGTAAATACCGGGCAGTTCGGTGTCGGTGTAGAAAGTTTGATTGGCCTGGACCTGTACCTGACCATCACGTGAACTCGCCACCCGACCGTCAGGACGAATGACACGCACCTCTTCGATACTGCTGTCCACCGGGGCCACAATCGGCTGACCGGTTGTCAGTTGCACACTACTCATCGGCAGGAGATAGTCAATCATGTTGGAGAGTAACAACGGAAATCCGATGGTGAGGGGGAAATCGGAGAGGTGTAAGTCAAACGCCAGCACGATAATCCGACGCCCTTCGCGCTCGCCGGCCAACAGTAGCGGGCCACCGTCGCTATCAACAATGACACGCGCCCACGATCCCGGAACAATGCGTGGTGCGCGCAAAATACTGACATCAGACAAGCGCACATTGCGTAGCAGCGGATCTTCTAGTGCCACCGGTCGGATGAGGGGAAAATCAAATTCGCCGGTGATCGTAAAGAGTTCAGTACTACGCAACGGGCCGATAAAGAGCAGATTACCAGGCGGTAGATCAGTTGGCGTGACGCCGTCGAAAATAGTGAGCGGAATCTCCGCAGCACTCTCCGTAAATGTCAGGGTAGTCGTAGGCACACGCGTAACTTCAAGCCCCGGCAACAGCGACAGTCCGGTCTCGAGGAAGCGATTACCATCGCTGACCAGTCGCACCTTTACCGTTTCACGTTGCGGACTAACCGCATACGCCCGATCATCGACCGGCAGCGCATCACCATGTTCGTCAAGTCGCGCTTCGACCGTCGCCACCGTTGCCGGAATCGTCTCCGTCCAACTCTGCTCACGCCCCGGATCGATGGTCAAATCAACCGCATTCGCTAAGATACCATCGTAATAGAGTGAGAGGCGACGAGTCACCGGACTATTCCCGTAATTGATCGCCTGCACAAAGAGGGTCTGCTCGAACGGGCCGGGTTGCAGCGCAATCGCGTTAATGGCTACGTTATCTGAGGCGCGTCCGATCGGAAAGTAACGTACTCGTGCCGGTACCCGCAACCCATCGGGGATCGTGACATTCCCATCAGAGATAATTGCAACCTCGCTATCAGGTTCGCGGGCAGCCAGTGCTGAAGCGAGGGTCAGCGCTTGGGTTAGATCGGACTGGGTACTATAACTCGGTTGGATATTCGCAATAATGCGACGCAGCTCGCGGCGGTCACTGGAAGCGGCAATGGGCGCTTCCATCTGTCCACCGATAGTGATAATCGTTGCCCGGCCGTTATCGGGTAGTTGATCGATCAATGCAAGTGCCTGCCGGCGCGCAGCTTCCAAGCGGGTCGGTGGTTCGTCGGTTGCCAGCATACTGGTCGAACGGTCGAAGATAATGATCAGGTTGGTACCACTAATACCGGTGACCGGCAGGAACGGGCGGGCTAATGCCAACACCAACAACAACATCAGCAACAACTGTAACAAGAGAAGGAGATTACGGCGCAATTTCTGCCAGGGTGCATTTGCCTCAACATCCCGCACCATGCGTTGCCAGAGAAACGTTGATGAAATCACCCGCTCTTCGCGACGCAGTTTGAGCAGATACATCGCCACGATGATCGGGCCAACAATCGCTGCACCTAGAAGCGCTAACGGTGTGAGGAATGACATAGTGGTACGTACCTCATTCACGCAAACGGCGGTACTCCGCGTGCTATCAGATCGCGTAATTCGGCAATTGCCGCCTGCACGGCTGCATCGGTGGCCGGTTCAGTACGGGCAAGGTCTCGAGCAGCATACTCATCACTGTCGGCGACAATGACGTACCGGCGGTCAGCACTGACAATCACATCAATATCGAGGTCTTCAGTCTCGATGGTAGTCTCATCGATCTGCGCCGGACGGGCAAGATTGCAATACCAACCGCGCGTTGGGCCGGCGGGCTGTTGCACGCGAAAGATGTTGTACCACCGATCACGGTAGAACGTCTCGATCATCACGTCGCCGGGTTCAATCCGAAACAGTCCGAGATCGACTACTCCTAACCGCCACGTTGCCTGTACCGTCACACTGTGTGCATCGCGGGCAATAACGATAGCCGGATAGCGGATAATCTGACGTTTGCTTGGTTTGAGCAGCCGCACTTCGATCATCGAATCACACCTGCCCGCCGAAACTGCCCGAAGACAAAATCCTCAATCGGTTCAGCGGTATTGACCGGGACATAGCGCATTCCACGTCCGTTGCAAAATGCTTCAATCTCACGCTGCCAAGCACGCAATGATTCGCGGTAACGTTCGAGAATATCGAGATCGGCGCTAATTTCGACCGCCGGGCCACCCTCGCTATCGAGCAAACGAATATCACCTTCAATTGGCGGATCGATCTCTTGCGGAGCGAGAATATGCATCACCGTAATCTCAAATGGGCGCGAGGTCAGCGTGCGGAGGGCATCACGCCATCCCGGATCGAAGAGATCAGAACAGAGCAAAAGCGGGCCGGCGCTACGCGCCGTCTGCACATAATGACGACAGAACTGGGTCAGATTCGCACTGCTACCGGCTGTGAGCCGCTGTAAGAAATCAAATAATGTTACAGCGCTCCGTTTACCACGGATACCACTAATTGCTGCCGGGCGACCACCAAAAGCGGTCACGGTTACTCGATCGAGATTACTCAATGCGATGTAGCCAAACGCTGCCGCAATTTGACGAGCATAGTGCAGTTTTTCCGGTTCACCCCATGCCATGCTACGACTGGTATCCACCAATAAGTGGACATTAAGCTCCTCTTCAGCGACGAACAGCTTCAGATAAAAACGCTCGGCGCGAGCGTACAGATTCCAGTCGATCTGGCGAATATCGTCACCGGATGTGTACGGGCGAAAATCGGCAAACTCAACCGATGAGCCACGCTTCGGACTCCGCCGCTCACCTTGCAGATCACCGGCCATCGCCCGTCGTGTTTGCAACGCCAGCCGATCAAGCTTACGCAAGAAGGCGGCTGTCAGCAATGGCTCGGCCATCATTCCTCCTTAACCGCCTCAAGCACGCCCTTTACCACCTCATCAGCACTAACACTCTCAGCTTGTGCTTCAAAGTTCAGCACAACCCGATGGCGTAATGCCGGCAGGGCCGCCAGGCGAATATCACCAAACGAAACGTTGTAACGGCCATCAAGCAAGGCCAGAATCTTACCGGCCAAAATCAGGGTCTGCATACCGCGTGGTGAAGCGCCGTAGCGCACATACTGCCTGGTAATAGCCGGAGCATCTTTACTCTCAGGATGGGTGGCCGTAATCAGGCGCGCAGCGTAAGCCAACACGTGACTGGCAATCGGCACGGTACGGGCCAACGCTTGCATTTGCATAATGATAGGACCATCGGCGACGTGCCGTGCTACCGGCTGCCGAGCGCCAGTAGTACGTTGCGCGATCTCGACCAACTCGGCTGCGGATGGGAAGGTGACATTAATCTTGAAAAAGAAGCGGTCGAGTTGGGCTTCCGGCAATGGATATGTTCCCTCCATTTCAAGCGGATTCTGCGTTGCCAAGACAAAAAACGGTTGTGGCAATTGGTGAATAGTCTTGGCAACCGTCACAGTACGCTCTTGCATCGCTTCGAGCAACGCCGATTGCGTTTTGGGCGTTGCACGGTTGATCTCATCGGCCAACACCAAATTGGCGAAGATTGGCCCCGGCTCGAAGCGGAACATCTTGTGCCCATGCTCATCTTCGCTGATCAAGGTCGTACCGACAATATCAGCCGGCATGAGGTCGGGCGTAAACTGGATACGTGAGAATTTACAGTCAATGACATCGGCCAGGGTCCGCACCAATGTCGTTTTTGCCAGACCGGGCACCCCTTCAAGCAGGGCATTACCACCGGCGAGTAACGTAATGATCACCTGTCGGATCAGTTCATGCTGACCAACTATCACCTGCGCAACTTCGGCCTCGATCTGTTGCGCGCGTTGGCGAAACTCTTCCGGTGTAATGGTAATCGCGGCATTAGCAGCGTTGGTCATTCAGGTCTCCTTTAGCTGGTATCCGACGATATACACAATGTAGCATTTACGGTTCAAGACGTGAGAAGTAATCGCGGACGAAATCTTGCAAATAGATCGGGACACTCCCGCGATCCAACGCTTCGGTCGCCGTGCGCCGGTATTGGGGAAAAATCTGTTCGTAAGGCACTACCGAGGGGTTATTTATCCCACTCTGCTGCCCTTGCCCCGGACGAACTTCGCTACTCCCACCGCTTCCCTGTTGACCGGGGATGAAATCGGGATCGCCAATTTGGCCGGAAGGATTGAACGGTTGGTAGACGAGATCGCTATTGCCGCCGTGACCTTGCTGGGAACTGGGACGATTGGGATCGACGTTGCCCGGTACATTACTTTGCTGCTGCCCAAGATTATCGGCGGTTGAACCACCACCTTGACCGGGTTGTCCTTGCTGTCCTTGGCCGGGTTGACCCTGTTGACCCTGACCGGGCTGCCCCTGACCGGGTTGACTTTGTTGCCCTTGGCCTTGCTGTCCTTGTTGTCCTTGCTGCCCCTGTTGCCCTTGGCCTTGTTGGGCTTGCTGGCCTTGCTGACCGGGTTGACCGGCCTGGGCAATCTGTTGGCGAGCAGCTTGGGTGTTATTCAGGGCTTGCTGAACGGCTTGTTGATTAGCGGCAGCGGCTTGTGTATTGCGAACTTGTTGACTCGCTTGTTGCAGGGCTTGAGCGGCTGCTTGGGTGTCACCCCGTTCGAGCGCTTGGGCAGCATCTTGTAATGCCTGTGCCGTTGCCGGATCGGATGCGGCTAATTGCGCAGCCTGCTGGGCGAGTTCTTGGGCCAGTGCTTCCCGTTCAGCCGCATTCATCTGATCAAGACTCGCAGCCAAATTCTCCAATTGCTGACGTAGTTGATCGAGGGTTGGCCGGGGCGAAGCCTGGTTATTTGACAATTGTTCTAACCGGCGGGCTAACTGTTCGAGGGCTGCCTGGCGCGTATCGATCTGCGAGTTCAGTTGCCGGCGTAGCTGCATTTCGGCTTGGGCCAAATCGGCCAGGGCTTCTTGCCGGTCGCCGGGATTACGCTCCAGCTCAGCCTGCAACTGACGTAAAATCTCCGCTAGCCTGGCACGCTGTTCGGGTGTAAGATCATCACGTGCGGCCAATTCCTCTTCTAGTGCTGCCAACTGCTGATTCACCTGCTCAATCATCTCGGCCACCGCCTGGCGTTCGGCCAAAATACGCTTCATCGGGTTGGGTAGCGTGAGCAAGGCCACGAGTACCAGTGCCGGTAACAATGCCCACAACAATGGTCGGCGTGGGATGACGATGGGAATCTGGCGTGGATGTAACCGTGTCGCCAACGCACTGGCATCGGCTTGCTGATACGGCGCCAATGGCGTATCGGTATCGGTCTCGTACAACTCAATCGCCGTCGACAAACGTTCACGCAGATTGAGGATGTGGTCAACCCGCTGAGCAGCTCGACGTGGCGGTAACGGTTTGAAAGCCGTCACACCGATAATAACGAGCAGCCAAACGATAAGGGGTCCCGTGACCCACCAGCTCAGGTGAGGAATCGGAGTCACCCATCCAAGTGCAGCAACAACAGCACTACCGGTTAAGCCGATCCAGAGCGTGCGGCTGGCAAGAACCAATCCATCGCTGAGGCGCAACCTACGGCTCAGTGGGCGCAAGTGCCGACGCAATGTTTGGTAGTTAGAAGGGTCTACAGCCTGCATCATCGCCAGTCCTTCCTGTATTGGCGGCAAGAGTATCGTACCACATTATGGATGACGCCGCTGCCCCTGAGCCGGTTCCCGGCTAATCTTCGCGTCGCCAGACGTGGCGTTCTATCACCTGTCGCACCAGCTCACCGCGCTCCCAAACCTCGACGACGCGCTGACTGACAATCGTCGTTGTGATCTTGAATGGCTCGACAACGGTTGGCACGGTAACCGCAGTGGTTGGAACCGGAGTCAGCGATGCGCCGGTGGTGGTACTTCCCATACGACGACGCAACCATGCCTTACCAACTTCAACAGCAAGCGTTGCGGCTCCAAGTGCTAGTGCCGCGCCGATTTGGCGCACCTGTGCCGGAGAGAGTGCGAGCGGAAATGAACGTGGGGCAAGAGCAGTTGATTCGCGTGGCGCCAATGCATCGCTCTCGGTGAGTGCTGCACCGCAGGCACCACAATATCGGTTTTCGAGCGGGTTACTATGGCGACAAGCCGGACAGATCCGTTCTACCATAACGCTCACCTCGGTGTTCTGTCAGAATGCGGTAGATAACAGCCAACCACCGGTAGAGCGTACCGGTGGCAGAGGAGCTGCGCTTTTGTCCAGATGACTGTATTATACCAATTTTGCGCAGACGATAACGGAATGTACAGGGATATGTCTACGACGAATGCTTGCCGGACGCCGGTTACACGCGACGAGTCTGTGTTTGATGCGGGACGAAGCGTGCAAGGATAATCCCAACCTCGTATAACAAATACATCGGCAACGCCAAGAGTATCAGATTGACCGGATCGCCGGTCGGAGTAATAAACGCTGCAATAATAACCACAATCACCAAAGCATACCGTCGGTAGCTGGCCAACTGTTTGGCCGTCGTCACATTCAGATACGCCAGTACATAAATAATGATCGGTAGTTCAAAAACGATGCCGTTGATCAGCAACAGCATTGATACCGTCTCTAAGAAATCCGACAGCGTCGGCTGAGTTTGAATCAGGGGAGAGTCGGAAAAGCCGATCAAAAACCGGATTGCGACCGGTGTAGTGACGAACCAGCCAAAAGCAATCCCGGCCAAGAAAAAGAAGGTGACAAACGGTAACGCGCGAAAGATCAACCGCTTTTCGCTCGCGGTCAGCCCCGGAATAATGAAAGCCAGCAATTGATAGACGATCACCGGCATTGCCAGAATAACCCCGACAAGCAGTGCCACTTTCATATAACTGGTAAACTGCTCGGTCGTACCAACCGACTGGATGGGGGCAAAACGCTCATTGACCGGGGCAAACGTGAGGATCAGAATATCGATCAGCTTAATCGGACCTTGCGGCCACACCGCGATAAAGCCCACCACCATGCCGATCAATACACCAATACCGGCCTTGATGATGCGGCTACGCAATTCGATCAAGTGTTCGATTAATGTCATCGAAGCCTCGCCGGCTTCGTCGGTACGCGCCGGTTTCGTCGTCATGGCGTCACAGACTCCTCAGAGACAGCAGGAGATGAGGCAGCAGGTTGCCAATTTGCATCGAGCACGCCGCGCGCTTGCAATTGAAAGACAATCGATTGAAACTCAGCAGCCAGCGTATTGAGTCGCCGTACAAGATCGGCGACTTCGTCTGCGGACAGTGGTGGCTGCGTGGTCCCGTTATGGGTAGACGGCGGCGGATTCGGTTGCGACATCTCGGTAAACAAAGCCCGATCTTCATCGGTTAAGGGTTGGGCAATACCGGAGGAAGATGGATCGGTCGACGCTGTGGAAGCAACAGCGGTCGTAGCCGGTACCGGTGCGTGTGCTGGAGGACGGATCGTAGGTTTGGTTGCCGGTTGCGCTTCAAGCACTGCCTTGGTCGTGTCGGTGGCAGTGGTCGCCTCCTGGAGCGTAGTTTGGACTTCCTGACCTACCGACTTCACTTCATCAACAATCGCCTGCACATCGTTACGCACATCGAGCTGCTTGCGTGTGTAGATCAGTTCGTCGCGCAACTGAGCAATCTCTCGCTCAAACTCATTGCGCATTTCGTTGATCATTTGCAATTCAGGTGACTGTTGCTGCCATGCCAGAAATTTAGCCACCTGCTTGCCGGCAAATCGTCCTATTTCCGGTAGCCGCTCAGGGCCGAACAGCACGAGTGCGAGACCGGCGATCAAGATGAATTCAAACAGATGGACGTTGAATATCTCCATACGACTCCGTAGATTACCGGTCATTGGTAGTTCGTTATTATCTTACCACAGCACGCAAACAGTATGGATTGCGGAAGCCTTGCTTCCGCAATCCATACAATGTATCACCTCTACGTTACGCCGTCTTCGTTTGTCCGAACCGGCGCACACCGTGCAGAACCAAAGCCGCTGCCCCTAACCCCAGCGCGGTTCCTACCAACCACAGTTCACTACCGGCGGCAGGAAGGGTTGCTCCACGCACCGCTAACATCACCACGTTGATGTCGCTGCGCGGGGCACTGCCGGTAATGACCGGAATGAGATTAGCCGTCGTGAAGAGAGTACGACCACCCGATTGAATACGACCTTGCAGCGTATAGACCCGTCCGGCATCGATCAGTGCCGGATTGTAGGTCAGGTTGAACCGAAACGGTGGCTGTGCCCCACCGGTGGCGAATGTCTGCTCAACGATCACGCGGCCACCGCTACCGGCGGAGGTTACTTCGGCAATTTGCAAGACCACCAGCGCATCGGCAGGCAGAAGAACCTGTTCGCGGTAGGTGATAATACCAGTTAAACTGGCCGTGCTCTGGGCAGTGGCTAATGCCGGTAGTAGGGTAACAAACAGGCCAACGAACAGTATCAGAATCTGGTACAGTCTGAGCATGAGCTACTCCGTGTTGCACCATCGGCAAAAGAAGATGGTATACTCAAGATTATAAACGATATAAATGCGCAAAATGTGATCGTACAGCGCTCATCTTTGGAGTACGTATGCCGCTCTATCTCGTGACAGTCGCGACGCGCACTGCCGTATCACAGACCCTCTACCTGCTCGACGGACCTGAACTCACACCGGCGGTAGTTTCGCAACTGGTCGAACAACTCCTTCACGATCCTGTCGTCCAGCAAGCTCACTGGCAAATGCTCACAGATGACCAACCCCTGACCGATCCCTTTCTACCCACAACTGATGCGCTCGTGGTAGAAGTTGCCTATCGTCCCGGTGTGACCGACAGCGAAGGGGAAAGTGTGATCGAGGGAGCACGCCGATTAGGTGTGCGTGGCTTGACGCATGCGCGTGCGTTGCGACGTTATCTGTTGCCACCGGAGACCGATCCGGTGCAGGCGGCGGCTGAGTTGGCGATTGAGGTAGTGCATACTACGATTGCGTACCGTACCGGCGAAGCAACGACGGCACGAGTATCATTCTATGCTATGCTGGTCGCCGAACCGGCTCCGACCAAGCCGGTCGTTGCCAATATTCCCCTATGCACTGCCGATGATACCGAATTACTTAACATAAGCCAGCAAGGTGTTCTCGCGCTTGATTTGGCCGAAATGCGCGCCATTCAGTGCTATTTTGCCGGTCAAGGTCGCGATCCGACCGACGGAGAACTCGAAACCATTGCCCAAACGTGGAGCGAGCACTGTTCACACAAGACGTTCAAAGCGCGTGTTCGGTATGAACAACCACCGGAGACATTGCCGGCCAACGCCGAGCTACATCCGATGTTTGCGCGATTGGCAAGCGGTCAGACGGAGATTGACAGCTTGATCCGCACCTTTCTGATGCGGGCAACCGAACAGGTGTTGACCAAGCGTCATGATAAGTGGGTACTTAGCGCGTTTGTAGATAATGCCGGAATTGTTGCATTTGGCCCAACCTATGAGGTTTCGTATAAGGTCGAGACGCACAACCATCCGAGTGCGCTTGAGCCGTTTGGTGGAGCGAATACCGGTGTAGGCGGGGTCATTCGTGATATATTGGGCGTATCGGCCCGCCCGATTGCCAATATTGACGTGCTCTGTTTCGGCATGCCCGATGCACCGCCGCCGCCACCCGGTGTCCTCCATCCACGTCGGGTGGCAAGCGGTGTGGTTGCAGGTGTACGCGACTATGGCAACAAACTCGGTATTCCAACGGTGGGTGGAGCGGTATTGTTCGATCCCGGATATACTGCCAATCCGCTCGTCTATTGCGGGACCGTTGGGTTAGCACCGCGCGGCCTACATCCACGTAATGTACGTCCCGGTGACATTATTGTGGTGATGGGAGGACGAACAGGGCGCGACGGTATTCATGGTGCGACATTTTCGAGTATCGAATTGACGCATACCACTGCGGTTGAGGTAGGCAGTGCGGTGCAGATCGGCGATCCGATCACCGAAAAAAAGATGCTCGATGTTCTATTGCAGGCACGCGATGCCAAGTTGTACTCGGCGATTACCGATTGTGGCGCCGGGGGATTATCTTCGGCGATTGGTGAGATGGGAGCCGAATTGGGTGCTGAAGTTCACCTTGAGCGTGTGCCGTGCAAATATGCCGGCTTACAACCATGGGAGATTTGGCTTTCGGAGGCGCAAGAGCGCATGGTGCTCGCCGTACCACCTGATCGGTTGGTAGCACTATTGACGCTTTGTGTCGCCGAGGATGTTGAGGCAACGCCGATTGGTCGCTTTACCAACGATGGCCGTCTCCGCGTCTATTACCATGATCGCGCCGTGGTTGATCTTGAGATGGCGTTTCTCCACGATGGCCGTCCCCAACGAGTGCTCGAAGCGCGTTGGGAGCCATCGCCGGCATTGACCCGCTCACCACAGCTTGATCACGTACACCCGGAAGCCGCACTGCTGGCATTATTGGCGCACCCATCGATTGCCTCGAAAGAGCGTATTATTCGCACCTACGATCACGAAGTCGGTGGTAGTACGGTGATCAAGCCGCTGGTGGGTGCGACATTAGCTGGCCCCTCTGATGGGGCCGTTCTTCAACCGCTACCCGATCATCCAGCCGGTTTGGCATTAGGGTTTGGTATCTGTCCGCGCTATGGGCAGCACGACCCGTACTGGATGGCACTGGCTGCTATCGATGAGGCGCTGCGGAATGTTGTGGCAGTTGGTGGTGATCCAGACCAAACCGTGATTCTTGACAATTTCTGCTGGGGTGATCCCAAACAGCCGGATCGCATGGCCGGGTTAGTACGAGCGGCGGCGGCATGTTACGATGGCGCAGTCGCGTTTGGTACACCCTTCATCAGTGGTAAGGACTCGCTCAATAACGAGTATCGTGATGCCGATGGCCGACGGATAGCGATCCCGCCCACGTTACTGATTTCGGCAATGGCTTACGTCCATGATGTCAGGCAATGTGTGACGATGGATCTTAAACAGGCCGGCAATGTCATCTACTTACTGGGGACAACGCGAGTTGAATTTGCCGGTAGTCATCTGGCCGCAGTAGGGATGATCGAAGATGGTGGTGCGCTACCACAGGTCGATCTGGCAACCGCACCTGCGACGTTTCGTGCCTTACACCGCGCTATCCGTGCTGGCTTGGTACGCGCCTGTCATGACTTGAGCGAGGGTGGACTAGCGGTGGCAGCGGCTGAGATGGCGATTGCCGGTGAGCTTGGGTTACAGCTCAACCTCGATGCAGTCGATCTCGATCCAATCGCAGCCTTGTTCAGTGAGACACCAAGCCGATTCTTGCTGGAAGTCGATCCGGCGCAAACCGCAGCGCTGGAAGCAGCATTAGATGGCTTGCCACTGGTTCGCTTGGGGGTAGTCACGGCAATACCGGTCGTACAGATCACACAGTGCAATCGGCAATTGATCGATCTACCGGTGACCAGGTTGCGCGAGGTGTGGCAACATAGCCTCGATACAATTAGTGTAAAGGACGAAGAACGATGAACGGGAAGACTCCGCTTGATCGGGCAGCATTTAGCGCTGAGATCGAGCGTCGTTTGCGGGAAGAAGCGACGGTGACAATCCTCAGCCGTGACGGCGAGGTGCTACAGATAGTAGCCGGTAATCAACCGATACGTATTGATCTGACCAGATTTTACAATGCGTATGCACAAGCACCGGAGCATCTTGATCTGGTGTATGCCACGCTGATGCGGGTCATTCACCAACAGACACCGCCACGAGAGGCTAACACGTTTGCCGATGTAGCCGATCGGGTGATGCCGATGCTCAAACCTATCGTGTTACTCAATACGGTGTTCGAGAAAAAATTGCCGATGTTGGCCTACCGACCGTTTTTAGCCGATCTAATCATTACCTACGTCATTGATGAGCCGCACAGCGTGGCCTATATCAACGAGCGCCATCTTGAGCGGTGGGGTATCGGTGAACACCAGTTGCACGAACGAGCTTTGGCAAATTTGGCTGCACGCACCAAAGATCGTGCAACGTTTCTGATGACCGGAGAAGGTACCCAACGGCTTATCGTCGCCAATACGCAAGACGGATATGATGCGACCCGTTTGCTTTTGCCCGATCTGTTGGCAAGTTGGCAGCCTCAATTTCCGGGAAAGATGGTAATAGGCATCCCTAACCGTGATTTTCTGATTGCCTTTAGCGATGCCGATGAAGAGATTCTGACCAGTATTGCTCATCAGATTCAGCTCGATGCAGTACAGCGTGAGTATGGTCTGACCGATCAACTCTTTACGATTGAGAATGGTGAAGTGCGAGAATATCGGTGGGAGTAGTGTGTTGGTATTGGTGGGAAAGGAGCAAGAACCCTGCTTGCCGTGGTGATAACATTTCTTCTGTATGGCGTGGCAATTTGGTTGTGGTGGCAGCAGCGTAATCCGCTCTACGTGCTTGCACTAGCCGCCGGTCAACTTAGTACTCTCCTCGAACCGTTTTGGCGATTGCTCTATAGTCTGCAAACGCTGCCTACGCTGAGTACGATTGTGTCGGTGCTAAGCAGTCCGTTTGATGTGATGTCGTCACTACGCGCAGCATGGCCCGATACCTTACCGGCGATGATCATCCTCCAACTCTACCTGTATCGCTGGTGGAACCCTGGTGCGTGGAGCGGATTGTTTATCTACGCCATGTTTGTCAGTTTTCAATTATTGTTGAGCCTGCTCGGTTTACGTACCGGGGCACCGCCGGTCTTGCTCGGTCCATTGCCGTTTGCATTCAGTGCCGATCTGTTAGCCGCACTGATGAGCGCAGCGATCAGCTATGGGCTGTGCTACGTTTTCTTGAGTGTCTATCATTACTCGTGGCCAAGTATGGCGGTGACTATTTTGCCGATGCCATTGCTGTTTGGTGGATTGATTTACGGTGTGGTCGGGGCGCCATTGCTGATCGGGCGATTGCTGCCCGACGGTGAATGGCCGGTGTTCATCGGGTTGTTCCTCACACTGGGCCTGTTAGGTTGGTGTATTGCCATCATTACATCAGGGATCAGTCGTTCCACACCTCTTGTGGGCGCTATTCGATAGGCACTATGTCGACCGGTCGCCTGACACCTGAGTTGTTACTGGCTGCCTATCGCCAGGGCATTTTTCCGATGGCCGATGAGCGTGGTGAGATCGGGTGGTACGAACCAATCCGGCGCGCAATTATCCCGCTTGATGAACGGTTTCACGTACCACGCCGGTTAGCCCGCACCGTGCGATCAGGCTTCTTTACCGTGACCTACGATGCAGCGTTTGAACAGGTTATCACTGCTTGTGCCGAACCGGCACCGAGCCGTGAGTCAACCTGGATTTCGCCGGAGATTATTCGAGCTTACAGTGAACTGCATCGGTTAGGTCATGCGCATAGTGTCGAATGTTGGCGTGATGGTCAGTTGGCCGGTGGATTGTACGGCGTGGCGGTGGGTGGCCTGTTTGCCGGCGAAAGTATGTTTCACCGCGTGCGTGATGCTAGTAAGGTTGCATTAGTGCATCTTGTTGAGCGGCTCCGGCGCGGTGGATTTGTGTTGCTGGATTCGCAATTTATCGTCGGGCCGCACTTGTTGCAGTTTGGGACAATTGAGATCTCACGGGCTGAGTATCACCGCTTGCTCCGAGCAGCGCTCCAAGTACGGGCAGTCTGGTAAGGAAGCGCACCCGTTTGTTCTCACGCACCCTCATAGTATGCTATAATCCGCAACGCGAAAGGGGGTTGCGTGAACGACGATTTTGAACAACTCGACGACTACGCTATTCTTGGTGTCCGGCCTGGAGCGTCGCCTAACGAGATCAAACAGGCGTACCTTAAGCAGATTAGCCACTACCATCCAGATCGTTTTGCTGGCGCACCTCCGGCGGAACAAGAGTACGCCGCTCGTCGCGCACGGCGCATTAATCAAGCGTACCAAAACTTGCGAAAGCGACGTCCGTCGGCTGTACCTTCTGTCTCGGTTCAACGTGACTATCAAGCCGAGTTGTACGATCAAGCACAAAAGCATCTCGCTGCCGGGAGACGCTTGCAGGCCCTGGCAACACTCCGTGAGCTACAGCAGATCAATCCGTGGTACCGTGATTGCGCTACCCTCATCGCCGAACTTGAAGCAGAGTATCAACCGGTAGCAACCGCCGGTAGGCGCCCTGTTTCGCGTCGCACGATCTTGGCCGTAGCGGCCGGCAGCCTGACCTTTGCGTTTCTCGGATGGTACGGCTGGCGACAATTCCAAGGGACGCAGACGGCATCAGGGTCGGTAGGTGCTACCATGCCAACGCCCACGACAGCCGCACCGGCGCCAACCACCGCACCTTCACCGGCTTTAACCCTCTCGCCAACGGCAACCCGCACGCCGGTACCAACCGCGACACCGATGCCGACTCCCACAGCGACGGTGAAACCTTCTCCTTCACCATTACCAAACCCAACGATTACCGGTGGACCAATCGTGTATCAGGCTGATTTTGGCCTGAACAGCGACTGGCCGACGGCTAACGGCAACGGTTGGAGTGTCGGTGCGCGCGACGGGAGCTACATCATTCAAACGAATGTTGGTCTTGGAGATATTTGGGCGTTTCGCACTGCGTCGATTGGACCTGATATGATCGTCGAAGTGACGGTGGATGTGCGCGGTGATTGGGCCGGTCTCGTTTTGCGGTTCAACGATCCACAGCGTTACATCCGTTTTCTGATCAACCCGGCTAATGATACATTCCGCTGCGATGAACGTAACGGTGATCAACGGACGTTGTTCGCTGAAGGTAGTGTGAGCCTTGACGAACGCACTCGCCTTGTAGCCCGTCTTGAGGGAGAGACCATCGAGCTGTGGATCAATGACCAACAAATAAGCGCCATTACCAGTGCTACACTGGCTCCAGATACGCGCTACGGATTCGTGGCGCTGGCCGAGCGTACTCCCACCACCGCGATCTTTCGCGATTTAGTCATCCGTGCGCTCCGTTAGCTCTGCAACTTGTTATCCGACAAACGGTGTTAGCGGCGTGGAGGTAACCACATCGCCAGCGTTCCATCGCTGTGGCGTTTGGCGATGCCACGCCCGACATCCAACACGTAGACCCCATCGCGAGCGCTGTATACTAAGGCCCGGCCATCATGTGACCAGAGATCGAATGACAACGCATAGGCATCGAAATAGTTGATCTGGGCTAAGAACGCATCGCTTGGCGCGAAAGTTGTGAGTGAGCGCGGTGTACCACCGGTACGGTTTACAACCTGCCAACGCACTTGGACAAAACCATCGGTGGTGCGTCCGGCGGGGGTGAGGTATGCGATCTGTTCACCGGTTGGCGACCAGAAAAATGCGATGACGTTGTCATTCGCTGCCGAAAGTGTCTGCACCTTGCCGTCAAGCCCAACCAGTTTTAGCGGTCCAAAACCATTGGGACCAACCGTTGTGTAGGCAATTTCGTCGCTTTGCGGAGAGCGGCTAAAGATAATTGCTGCCATTGGTTCGCGAGCCAAAGCTTGGGCTTGGGTTTCACCGACCTTCACACGAGAGAGGACACTTTCCACCTTCTCGACCATCGGTGGTCCTTCTACCGGTGGCTGAGCCACATAGAAAAAACTCTCCCCATCAATACTCCATGCTGGGACCTGAAAAAAGCCGGGGTCGTTGAGTTCGTAGAGCGGTTGTTGCCGACCGGGTTGCACTGTTATGACGCGGCCGTCTTCAAACAGTGAGCCGTCGATATGGACGAGGAGTGATGAGCTGTCGGGTTGCCAAGCCAGATATAATGAACCTGTTGAGCTACTAACTAGCTCTGCGGGTCGTGAACCATCGGCCGGGACAATGTGTAACCCCAAGCCACGGGCGCGGTTCGATAGGAACGAGAGTGAGCGGCTGTCGGGTGACCAGACGATGTAGAGTGGCGGGTTGATCGTTGAGCGGTACAGTTCGAGACGATTGCCGGTCGTTAAATCGATCACACGCAGCACGCTGGCATTCCCTTCCTGACCAATATATGCGATCCGGGTGCCATCGGGGGCTAATGCCGGGAAGCGAAACAACTCTGGACTGATGTCTTCGGCAAGTACTTGGACGGTGCCTTGACGATCGATGAGCGCTAATCTGCGATCTGGGCCTACGACCAGTAGTTTTTGGTCGAGTGGCCGATTGGTGAATAGGAGGAAGGTGATGATCCCGGCACTGAGGGTGCCGATCAGGATAATGATGCTAAGTAGGCCGATGAGCGTCAGAAGGATCCGCCGCGCAGCCATGGGGTTGCTCCTTTCCGGGAACAGGATGGTGTATAAGTAGTATAACAAGATTTTTTAACGCTAAGGCGCAGAGGACGCTAAGGCGCGGAGGGGTTAACGCTAAGGCGCAGAGGACGCTAAGGCGCGGAGGCGAAGAAGCAGCAACTCCTCTTTTTCCTGTTGCGAAACGTGTTACTATGTACATAGCAGGTCGCTTTTCGACCGAATACACTGGTTACCATAGGGGTCTTGCAAAAATAATGTTGTAGCTCGCCTTTTCGACAGAAGGCCCGCGTTGGAACATATGGCAAATCCACTTCTTGGGGTGCGGGTAACGACCGCAACTCTTCGCGAAGTGCCTCGTATGGAGGCAGCAGCCGAGATTGCCCGACGCCGTGCGCGCGAATTAGAACGTCCTGTTTTGGTCAGCGTGACAACACAAGTTGGTTTGCGTGATCCGCTAGCGTTATTCGCTCGTGGCGCCGGTGTGACCCATAACCGCTTTTTTTGGAGTGTGCCGGCAGCCGATTTCGAGATTACCGGTCTGGGGGCAGCATGGAGCTTTACGCCCCCTCTCTCAACCGATCGCTTTGCCGCCAGTGCTGAGGCATGGCGGCAATTGATGGCTGAAGCAGTGATTGATGCCGACCGTGATATACCGGTGCAGGGACCGCTGGCGGTAGCCGGGTTTCGTTTTGATCCCGATCAGCCTCCGAGCGAGCTGTGGCGTGATTATCCCCATGCGCTACTCGTGGTGCCACGCTTGTTGATCGTGCGTCACGGTGATGTCACTACCTTAACGGTGAACGGTATGGTCGATGCGCAGAGTTCGACCCTGGCACTGGGAGCGGCAGCAGCCCGTCGCTTGCAAGCGCTGATCGGGTTGTCGTGGCGGCCTGGCCGACCACCGCTGGATGTGCAAGTTGATGTATCGCTCGATCCTGACGTGTGGAAGGCGATTGTTGCCGATGCTATTACCGATTTGCGTGCCGGCACGCTCGAGAAGGTGGTGTTGGCCCGTGCCGTGCGGTTACGTGGACCAGAGCCGTTCGATACGGCGGCTACCCTCGATACGCTGCGTCGTGATTATCCGCATACCTTTATCTTTGCGGTAGCACGCGGTGGACGCACATTTCTGGGGGCTTCTCCCGAACGCTTGGTGTCTCTGCGTAATGGCGATGTGGCCGCTTCGGCGTTAGCCGGTTCGGCGCCACGTGGAAAAACGCCTGAAGAAGATGCTGCGTTGGCTTCGGCACTATTGCAAAGCGAAAAGGATCGTGCCGAACACGCTTTTGTCGTGCAGATGATACGGGCAGCGCTGACCGATTACTGCGACACGGTTCAAGCACCTGAGTTGCCTACGATTATGCAGGTGCGGAATGTCCAACATCTGTTTACGCCGATCACGGCCCGCATCCGTCCCGGTTACGATATCTTTGATCTGGTACGGCGGCTGCATCCTACGCCGGCAGTTGGTGGAAAGCCGGGTCGGGCGGCATTGGCTTGGATTCGCGCCCGTGAACAGCTCGACCGCGGTTGGTATGCCGCACCGGTTGGGTGGGTGGATGCGCGTGGTGATGGCGAGTTCGCTGTAGCATTGCGTTCGGCATTGATCGGTCGCCGTGAAGCGACGTTGTTTGCCGGTTGTGGTATTGTGGCCGCTTCTGATCCTGAACGCGAATTGGCCGAGACTCGGATAAAGTTGCGCGCAATGCTGGGCGCACTCGGTGTTAGTGATGAGATGGTAGGGTAAACGATGCGGTGTCGCGGAGCTGCATGCGGTGGCGAAGTGTGTGATCGTGTGCGATCCGCAACCCGTGTTCGCGGCGTGCGCATGGATGCGACATTGCTGTTATGAGGTTTCATATGGATTCTCCCGCGCACGTGACAACCCTGACTCGGTGGGTGGCAACAATTGCCCAAGGTTTGGCGGCAGGTGGAGTGCGGGATGTTGTGGTGTGTCCTGGTTCGCGGAGCACACCACTGGCGTTGGCCGTAGCACGCTCACCTCATTTGCGGGTTTGGATGCACATCGATGAGCGATCGGCAGGCTTTTTCGCGCTTGGGCTGGCTCGTGCGCGCAGTGCGCCGGTTGCCGTGCTCTGTACTTCGGGGACGGCGGTGGCCAATCTGTTGCCGGCAGTGGTTGAAGCCAATTTAGCTCGGGTACCGTTGTTGTTGCTAACCGCCGACCGTCCGCACGAACTACGTGATAACGGCGCCCCACAGACGATTGATCAGGTCGGGATTTTTAGTCGTAATCCACGCTGGTCGGTTGATTTGCCCACGCCTCAGGACGAGGCCTTGCCATATCTCCGCGCAACGATGGGGCGGGCAATCGGCGTAGCCCGTAGCACACCGGCCGGTCCAGTACACCTGAATCTACCCTTTCGCGAGCCGTTAGTACCCGACCGGGCGTTGCTGGCGAGACTACTGGCCGAACCGGTGGCACCGGTATCGGTGATGCCGTCGCGCCGGATGGTGGGTGGTACCGAGATAGCAACCTTAGCAACGAGCCTTGCTGAGTATCGACGGGGTCTGATCATTGCCGGACCCGATTGCCCACCCGATCTTGGTCCTTTGCTAGTACGGTTAGCCCACCGTCTGCGCTTCCCGATCCTTGCCGACCCGTTGTCGGGTGTACGGTATGGATCACACACCGATGAGCTGGTACTTGGTGCGTATGACGCTTTTTTGCGTGATGAGCACTTTGCCGCTACGTATGTTCCCGAAGTGGTGCTGCGTTTTGGTGCGATGCCAACCAGTAAGCCGGTTCTGCTGTACCTGCAACGGCATCCGCAGGTCCGCCAGATTGTGATCGACGGTGGCGCAGGCTGGCGTGAACCGACCAGCCTGGCGAATGAGCACGTGCCGGTTGACGAACATTGGTTTTGTCTGGCGCTGGCCGATGCACTGGCCTCGTCTCAACGCGAGGGGCCGACGCTGTGGTTGCGCGCGTGGTTGACGGCAGAACAAGCGGCGCGGTCGGTCATCCAGGATCATGTGTTGTCGCAGACGGCGATTAGCGAGCCGGGATTGTTTGCGCGATTAGCGATGTGGCTACCTGCCGGAACAACGTTGTTTGTCGGTAACTCGATGCCGGTGCGTGATTGCGATAGCTTTCTCGGCCCACGCACTGCACCGCTGACCGTACTCGGGAACCGTGGTGCGAATGGAATTGATGGCTTGGTTTCAACCGGCTTAGGCTTAGCCGCCGGTGGTGCAGCGCCATTGGTAATGGCTCTCGGCGATCTGTCGCTGTTGCACGATACCAATGGCTTGCTTGCCGCTCGTTTACATCAAATACATGCGACAATCCTCTTAATTAATAATGATGGTGGTGGTATTTTTTCGTTCCTACCACAAGCGAGTGAGACCGATCAGTTTGAGCTTCTGTTTGGCACACCGCACGGGATCGATTTTGCGCCGTTAGCGGCTTTGCATAATGCGCAGTACACGTTGGCGACAGATTGGTCGGTTGTACATACTGCCCTCACTGCCAGTTTTGCCGGCGGTTTGCACCTGATTGAAATCCGCACCCGCCGTGA
Organism: Chloroflexus sp.; assembly: GCF_056331925.1. Lineage (NCBI taxonomy): Bacteria > Bacillati > Chloroflexota > Chloroflexia > Chloroflexales > Chloroflexaceae > Chloroflexus > Chloroflexus sp. Next base: position 37,942 of record NZ_JBWGQH010000022.1, on the reverse strand, counting down.
CCAAAATGTGATCGATCATCGCCGGATCTGGCCGTTGGTAAGCGCTGCGCTCAGCCGGGCCGGTGTGGTGGAAAGGATCGGTGCATGACGAATACCATGCTCACAAATGCCGAGATTATTGCCCAAGAAGCGCAGTACACCAGTGGTCTTTACCCTAAGCGACCATTGGCGATCGTGCGTGGCGAGGGTGCTCGTTTGTACGATGCCGAAGGACGAATGTACATTGACTGTGTGGGAGGTCAGGGGGCAGCTAATCTTGGTCACTGCCACCCGGCCATCGTCGCCGCTCTTCGCGAACAGTCTGAACGGCTGATAAGCTGTCCAGAAATCTTTCCTAATGATGTGCGGGCGGCGTATCTTCGTGAATTAACGGCTGCGCTCCCCTTTCCTGCGCGTATATTTCTGTGCAATAGTGGTACCGAAGCGGTCGAAGCAGCTTTGAAATTCGCTCGTTTGCTGACCGGACGCCCCGGTATCATTGCTACAATGCGCGGCTTTCATGGACGCACGATGGGTGCGCTGAGCGCGACTTGGGAGAGTAAGTATCGGGAGCCGTTTTTACCACTGGTACCGGAGTTTAGTCACGTGCCGTATGGTAATCTCGAAGCTCTGCGAGAAGCAATCAGTCCGCAAACGGCAGCCGTCTTGATCGAGCCGGTCCAAGGAGAGGGAGGGGTACGTCCTGCTCCGCCCGGCTATCTAGCCGGAGTAGCCGAGATTTGTGCGGCAAACGGTTCGTTGGTATTGGTTGATGAAGTACAAACCGGCTTTGGCCGAACCGGCAAGCTGTTTGCAATCGAACACGATGGGATCGTGCCTGATATGTTGATTTTGGCGAAGAGTATCGCCGCGGGGATACCGATGGGCGCCGTCGCTATCCACGAACGCTTCGGTCCGTTACCGCCCGGTAGCCACGGTTCGACCTTTGGTGGTAATCCATTGGCGTGTGCAGCGGCTCGTGCAGCCTTGCGCGTCTACCGTGAGGAGTGCATCCCTGAACAGGCAGCGGTAAAGGGTGCGTGGCTCATGCAGGCGTTGCGTGAGCTAAAGCTGCCTACTGTGCGTGAAATACGCGGGTTGGGCTTGTTGGTCGGTCTTGAACTCAAAAACCGTTCACAACCGGCGATTGCAGCGCTGATCGAGCATGGAGTTTTAGCACTTCCTGCCGGTCCGAATGTGCTACGCCTGCTGCCGCCGTTAGTCATTCAAATGGAAGAGCTTGAGCAGGTGGTACGCGCGATTGATGCCGTATTGGGTGCCTAGCTCGGGTATGGATTGCGGAAGCAGGGCTTCCGCAATCCCGATGCTCGCTTACGAATTGTACGTCGTTTCACTGTCGGTGTGGACTTGCCGACGTTCTAACGCAAACAAGATAATCGCTACATCGGCGGGGTTGATCCCGGCCAATCGTCCAGCTTGACCAAGGGTTGCCGGGCGGAAGCGCATCAACACCTGCCGGGCCTCGTTGCGCAGCCCCGGCAACGTTGTGTAATCGAAATTGGGTGGGATGCGGCGATGCTCCATCTTCTGCATCCGGGCCACTTCCCGCTCTTGACGCGCAATATACCCTCTGTATTTGCAACCGATCTCTACCTGTTCGGCTACCGGTGGTGATAGATCGGGCAGATCGGGTATGGCGGTGCGCAGTTGCCGGTACGACACATCTGGTCGAGCCAGCACTTCGGCGACAGTAGCCGGCTGGTTGAGTGGTTTGATGCCCTGTGCTTCGAGCGCGCTGTTGATCGTAGCCGAGGGAAAAATACGCCGTTCGTGCATCTGCTGTAATGCTTGCCCGGCCTGTCGTCGCCGCTGTTCAACCACTGCTGCGCGGTTGCCATCGACCAAGCCAAGCCGATAGGCAAGGGGGGTCAATCGCAGATCAGCATTGTCACCGCGCAGCAGGAGGCGATACTCGGCGCGGGAAGTAAACATTCGATACGGTTCACGAATCTCCTTTGTCGTCAGGTCATCGATCAGGACACCAATGTACGCCTCGGCGCGACCTAATATTACCGGCGGTTTACCTTGGACATAGTGTGCCGCATTGATACCGGCCATTAACCCTTGAGCGGCTGCCTCTTCGTACCCGGTCGTTCCGTTGATCTGTCCGGCAAAGAAGAGACCGCGTAAGCGGCGGGTTTGCATATCGGCAGTAATCTCGCCGGCTGCAACCGCGTCGTACTCAATGGCATAACCGATCCGCATCAGTTCGACGTTGCGCAAGGCCGGGATCGAATGCAGCATTGCCCATTGCACGTCTTCTGGCAAAGATGTGTTGCATCCCTGTACATAGACCTCGGCGGTTGTCCAGCCCTCGGGTTCGAGAAACAAGCTATGGCGCTCTTTATCGGCAAAACGCACAATCTTGTCTTCAATGCTCGGGCAATAGCGCGGCCCGACTCCTTCGATAATGCCACTAAAGAGCGGGGCCCGATGCAAATTTTGCCGAATGATCGCGTGAAACTCCGGGGTGGTATGCACCTGATAGCAGGGTAACTGAGGACGCCAACCATTGAGTTGTGGATGCGGATACACCGGCGCCGGCGGGCCATGATATTCGGGGGGTGGGATGGTTTCACCTAATTCGGCATAGTAATGGCCGAACGCCAGCGGCTTGTCGCTGCCCGGCTGTAGTTCGGTCAGAGAGAAGTCGATGGTTGCGGCTGCCAGGCGTGGTGGCGTTCCGGTCTTGAGACGTACCAGCGGAAAGCCGAGCGCCGCGAGGTCTTCACTCAAGGCCATTGCCGGTGCTTCACCAGCCCGGCCGGCTCCCCATACCACTTCGCCGGTAATCGCCCGCCCGCGCAAGAAGGTACCGGTCGTCAGGATGACTGCCGGTGCGAGATAACGCCAACCGGTGTGAGTCGTTACCGTAAAGCATTGGGTATCGGCATTAGGTGGAGCAATCCGTTCTACCATTGCCTGGCGTAGATCGAGATTGGGTACCCGTTCGAGCGTCTCTTTCATCAAGCGCGCATACAGGCGCTTATCGCACTGGGCACGTAATGACTGTACTGCCGGTCCCTTGCTCTCATTGAGCAGCCGAATCTGGATGGCGCTACGATCGGTAATACGCCCCATCAGGCCGCCCATCGCGTCAATCTCGCGCACCAAATGCCCCTTCGCCGGCCCGCCGATACTCGGATTGCACGACATATGGGCCAGCTTGTCGAGATCAATCGTCAACAACAGTGTCCGGCACCCCAGCCGGGCCGCAGCGTGAGCCGCTTCGCAACCGGCGTGGCCGGCACCTACTACAATCACATCGTACCGTGTCTGCATAATAACGAACGTGGTATAATGACGCAGCCTGTGACCAAAGTCGTTCGCTGCACATCAAATAAGCCGATATGCGAACCATTCTTATTATAGACGATGATGTCGCCTTTACGGCGAAATTGAAAGCACAACTCAGCGAGGCCGGTTATCGCGTGTTAAACAGTATGGTGCTTGCCCATGCCGAGCGCGAGTGTGCTCGTGAACGCCCCGATCTGGTATTACTCGAAGTACGCACCGAGCGTGATGCCGGTTGGGAAGCGTTACCCCGTTTAGCCGCGTTCCAGCCGGTGATTGTATTGAGTAGCGCCGGCCTCGAAGAGGATGTGATGCGCGGGTTTGCCGCCGGAGCAGCCGATTACATTACCAAGCCGTACCGCACCGGCGAGTTATTGGCACGGATTCAGGCTCGGATGTTGCCGGAAGCGCCGGTGATCGCGCCGACCAACCCCAAAACTACTGTGATCGAGGAGACGACACCTGTGAGTACGAACCGTCGCACTAACGGTGAAGAAGCTACCGAGCCGGTTTTTATGAGCGAAGCCGAGGAACTGGCGCTGTTGCGTCAAAGCGAACAGGCACCCATCCGCCAGTTGAGCGAGAGTGAACAACATGCCAGTTTGGGCCACCGGCTCCGCGCCGAGCGTCAGCGCCGCCACTTGACGTTGGTGCAGATCGAGAATGACATTAAGGTGCGGATGTATTATCTGCAAGCGATTGAAGATGAGCAATGGTCGCTATTACCACGTGGACCGGCAGCCTTGCGGATGATCCGCACATATGCCGGCTATTTTGGGATCGACTCGTCGGCGGCTGAGACCGAGTACCGGTCGCGCTATCAGGTTGAGGAAAAGACACCGTCGTTTTCGTTTACGGTTGGTAATGTCAATACACGACTTCCACGTCGTTCCCCACCGCGCTGGCTGATAGTGACTCTTGCTATCGTGTTAGCATTAGCGATTGCTGGTGGTGCGATCTATTATTTTGACCCTGCCTTCTTTAGTCAATTCATTGGCGGTTGATCAACGGGGATGGGTTCGGTCACACGTTCCGCATGGTGAGAGAGGTTGATAACACGGACGATATTGGAACGTTGCGGTCGTAGGTTTCGCGGATACGATAGGGGTGCAGCGACACAGCGCTACTGCACCCCTATGCTATGTGTATTGCTACGGCGTGCTCATGGCTTTCGCCACGGAACATCATCGACACCCGCCCGTGCGTTGGCGATGCGTGCGGCAACAAATAAGAAATCCGACAGGCGATTGAGGTAGGGGAGCAACTCTGGATTGATTGCCTCTTCGGCGGCAAGTGAAACAACTACTCGTTCTGTGCGACGGCAAATGGTGCGTGCCAAATGCAGATACGCTGCTACAATTGTCCCCCCGGGCAGAATAAACTGCTGGAGCGGTGCGAGTTCCGTCTCCATCGCATCAATCTGCGCTTCGAGAAAGGCCGTCATTGCCGCGGAAACCCGTGGAATGTACGGTGAGTCGTTGGGTGAGGCCAGATCGGCGCCGACAACGAAAAGCTGATTTTGTACCTCTGCTAATACTGCATCGAGCGTCGGCTCGGGGCCGGCTGCTCGCGCCACGCCAATCGCCGAGTTGCATTCGTCGGCGGTTCCATATGCCTCGACCCGCAGTACGTCTTTGCGTACTCGTGGGCCACCAAAGAGACCGGTTTCACCGGTATCGCCGGTGCGGGTGTAGATTTTCATACCGTTACTCACATCTAGCAGGCAATAACACCTAAACGACACTTGACCTGTTGAGCAATGTTACTATCGTAGTATACACGAGAACCCAGCCAATTTTTGGTATTACAAAATCCCATCTCGACCCCTCCGAAGAATTGGCTGCGATCTTGCCAAAACCACCACTTTCAGACTATCTTGAGCATGATTGGGCAACGCACGTGCGTGCCAATAGACGAGCGCAATGTGACAGCGGAGCAAACCTGTGAACGAACGTCAAACCCTTACTCGCTACGCATGGTTATCGATTGGGGCGGCGGTCGTAACAATTATCCTCAAACTAATCGCCTATCTGTTAACCGACTCTATCGGTATGCTGGCCGATGCCGTCGAATCGTTGGTAAATCTGGCCGCCGCATTGATGGCGTTGTGGATGCTGACCATTGCGGCTCGTCCTGCCGATCGCGATCACACCTACGGTCATGACAAAGCCGAATATTTTGCCGGCGCAATTGAAGGGGTTTTAATCATTATTGCCGCTATCGGGATTGGCTGGACGGCAATGATGCGCTTGTTTGCACCGCAGCCTCTCGATCATACGGTAACCGGATTGGTTGTGGCCGGGATTGCCACGCTGCTCAACGGTGCAGTGGCAATGATCCTACTGAGGGCGGGAAAGCGCTACGATTCGCTCACGCTCGAAGCCGATGGTCAGCATCTGCTGACCGACGTCTGGACATCGTTGGCGGTGGTAGCTGGGGTTGGGCTAGTTACGCTGACCGGCTGGTATATCCTCGACCCGCTGATTGCCTTGGCAGTAGCGGCAAACATCACCTTCACCGGAGTGCAACTGGTACGGCGAGCGGTGTTGGGCTTGATGGATACCGCGCTGTCCGATGATGAGCTAGCGGCTATTCAGAACGCGCTCGCCGATCTCGGTGATTATGGCTGTGATTATCACGCCTTGCGCACTCGCCAATCCGGCGCGCGCCGCTTTATCTCGTTTCACCTGCTCGTGCCCGACACATGGAGCATCCAGCAGGCGCACGCGATGGCCGAACAGGTTGAGGCTGCGGTGCGGGCCGCGGTACCCAACAGCACCGTCTTCACCCACCTCGAACCGCGCAACGATCCGGTGGCGCTGGCCGATATTGCGCTCGATCGGGCGGATGAAGCGGAGCATGTCGATCCGGTTGCTCGTTAACCCCTTGGTGGGCCGCACTGGGATGCGGCCCATGTCTCCCACGATGTCTTGGTGATCAGTCGTTACGTGAACGTAAACAACGCCACCTGTACCATCCCCACGATGATAAAGACCACGATCACGATTGCGACGATCGCCCCCACAATCGCCCCTGCCCCAACTCCACGCTGTGGGCGTAACGGTTCGCCGGCCAGCGTTTGCCGCACGGCTTGCGCAAGCTGGGCCGGAATATTCGCCATAGTTGCTGGCTCTATCCCAACCCAAGCCCAATTGGTGTTGGCTACTGGAACGAGCAACTTGCGCGCTGGGTAGCGATTGAGCCGGTTCGGATCGCTAGTTGGCTGCCACGTGCCGACAATGAGATCGGCGCTGGTCAGTTGCGCATCGGCATCGGGCGCGCCACCCACAATCGTAAGCGCCAGTTGCGGAAACTGTTGGCGTAACACGCCAGCGATCTGCTCAGCTAATTCGCCCTCAGCCACCACCGCTACCCGCACCTGCGCTTGCCGGCTCAATTCAGCCGCTTCGCGCATCCGGGTGTCAGCGCGCAATGCGAACCCATGCGTAATCAATACCCCTGCCGCTATCAGGCCAAACGCAATCGCTTGCGCCAGATCGGCCAACAAGTTGCCGCTGAATGGCTCACCCAACGCAATGCTAATCAAACGGAAGAGCATGTAGATCAAAGCCGAGAGCAGGGTGAGCGACGCGACGAACAAAAAGCCAAAGAGGTAGATCCGCCGTACCAGCGAGCTACGTTCGGCAACGCCGGTTTCGCCGGTCGTGGTGGCCGCACGTTGTATCTGCCGCCAGCATATTGCCCAGATTGTTAAGCCTGCGACCAGAGTCGCCCCAAACCACGCTAACGGTTCGCGCAGATCGGCGATCGCATCAGCGCCGGCAAACCCGCGAATAATGACGCTGAGCAGGCCGCCAATCCCGACCAGCGTGGCCACTTGGCCGATCGCAGCAACCAAATACCACGCCAGCCGCCGCACCCCCGCCTGCCGCGGCCCTTCAGCAATCGCCGCCGCGTCGGTTTGGATGACGGAAGCGTGGTAGAGCGCAACCACCGCCGAGACGACCATCGGCGCCATTACGTCGATGAGGTTGCCTTCGACCCTCAGACCCAACAGGCCGCGGAACACCCCAGCCAGCAAGAAGGTGGCGTTCGTCACGGCGGTGATGGTTGCGACGACAATCACCAGATAGAGGTAGAACTTGCGGAACGCCGAACTTCGCTCGTCTTCATCGGCGCTGGCAAAGAGACGCTGCGCCCGCCACCAATGGCCTAGCCAGACAATGACACCGATAAACACGTTCAGCATGGCGCTGATAAGGAGTTGGACGACGGCGGTGCCGCTCGCTGAGCTGAAAATGAGCCGGATGAGATCCATGACGCCATTCACCCAGATCACCAAACCGACCCCAGCGGCAAAGAGCAGGTAAACCCGCCGCACCAGCGCCCCTGCGCCAGCTAGCGGCGCTTGATGGGCATCATTGCGCGCCACGACGCTGTGATAGGCAAACAGCGCACCTAACACCAACGAGGCAATCACACCGTACCAGATTTGCGCTTGCGGATCGGTGCGGCGCGCACCGCTCAGCAATGCGAATACGGTATCGAGCAACTCATAGACACTGCCGGTCAACGGGATCAAAAACGCCGCTAGATTGCCATACAAGTAAAGCTTGCGTACTGCTGACGCGCGCTCGGCTTGATCGCGCCGTGCTAGACGCTCACTCCATAGCCAGTGGATCAACCAGAGCGGCAAACAGAGCACGAGCGCCGCTAGTTGGAACGCGGTTGCGCTGATTGATGGCCGGATAGATGCGACCAAGACGCCGTGCAGCAGCCAGATCAGCGACCATGCAAATCCTTGCAACCCGATCGTGGCACTGATGTAGAGATACCATCGCCGTACTACTGCCATCAGCAGCCCTCCTTCTGCTCCCAGCACCACATCCAGATCCGCCAGCCGGAACTGCTGGTCAGTTGCCAGCCAGCAGCCGTTTGCTCCAATTCCATCGTAAAGGTGCTGCTTGATTGCGAGCCGCCAAACAGACCGCCACGATAAACGTTCGTCTCTCGTACCGTTACTGTGGCCTGATTACCGTTGATCTCGGTATTGATGATCGCGTAGCTCGTATCGCTATCAGAAACACCGAAGCGCTGCAATTGCTCGCGCATGGCTTGCGCACTGCGCGGATAGCCGGGCAACATTGGCGAGAGATAGCTATAAGCGCGATCGTAATCGCCCCGTTGCACTGCCAATATGTAATTGAACGCCACATCTTCCGGGCCGTTACCGGCTCGATATTCCGGTGCGGCGCGCGCAAACACCACCACAACGGCGATAATCGCCAAGACCACGGCACCACCGACAATACTCCATAAGAAGCGGTCGCCCGATTGAATGCGCATAAGGATGATCCCTTTCTTTATCACCAGCAAGATGGTAACGCTATCTGCGCCACAATATTACACACGGCGCAATTCCTCACGCTCTTTTTCCTATCTTAGGTAAGACGTATTGAACATCCGAAAAGTTCACCGTCGCCGCTTGTGGCGTGGCTGCCACCGATCGTGGTCGCGATAACGCTGCCGTAATCGCCGGCCATGGCTTCCCAACAACCCATTGCCGTTCGTCACCAACCAGTCGGCGATCGTGTGTGCGGCGCTGCCGGTGCAGAACCCGATGACGAAAGCCCACGTCTCAGTAGAATGCGCTCGTATCAATTCTTGCACCCACGCTGCCCATTCGCGATGGTAGGCTGGCGTCGTCATGCCGAGTTGCCCCAGCCCCCAGACGACGGCAAACACCAACCCGTACACGACCGCTGCAAAATAGCCGAGCCGCAATAGTGGCGAAATGACGAGACTGTGGCTCCAAAAGCCGCGATGCGGGATGAGCCACATGTAAGGCCTCCAGATCCAGAAAAAGATCCCCCAGCGGTTGTCAATCGCCGAGTCAATGTCGAGGTCGGGCGAGAACATGATCCCCGATAGCAGATGGGCACCGCCGAGCCAGAGACTACAGGCGAGGGCTGTGTCTGGTGCAATCGGCGTGAATTCCAAACAGGCATAATACGCCAGCGGGGTGACGGCTGCGCCACTGAGTACTGTGATGAGATCATGAGCGCGAGCGGATGGCATAGGTTTACGATTGAGTCAATGGTCTCACGGCACGCTGGCCGTGCCACAGCCGAAGCGCCATAAGAATAAAAAGGATGCAGGCTTGTCCGACAAGGTCAACAGCGAAGATTTGGCGTTCTTGCAATTACTCAAGCCGGTGCTTGCTTGTTGCCATAGGAAGGGGAAGAGTGAACAGACGTGATCGTAGTTGTTAAAATAGGGAATGGCGAGAATTGCTACCAGCATTGCCCAGTATAAGCCGAGCTCAATGTTGAATGAGAGCGACGTTGCCCACAAAAACCAGCCGGCTTCCATCAGAGCAAAGAGCAACCCCCGGCATAAAGCGCAGTTGAGATGACGGGAGCACCAAACAACAAATGCACGGCCATAATCGATCCGCCCGAACAATTCGGATACACACCGAAATCGGGCAGACTGCGAAATATCGCTAACATAGCTAGATAATCGTTCAGCCACTGCGGATAAGCCAACGTTACTCCAGCCAGTAAGTCGAGGATCGCCGCTGTCACCCCGGCCAGCGCCCGCCATTGCCATGGCCGGCGCTGGATAACGAGCCAGCCGCCTGCAGCTACAAATGGTAGTACACCGACATGCGGCTTGAAGGTCATCAACAGCATCCCGATCACAAATAAACTGGCCGATTGGCGCGAGGCCGCGTAGATGACAATAGCAATCCCTAGCAAGATCGGCACAGTGAACTGGCCAACAGTGACCAGACTAATCACCGTTGGCGATACGATCATTACGCTCAACGCTACCATCCGCCATTTGGTTGACCACGGTAACGTGATCAGAATAACGCTACCAGCCAGCATGATCAAATTGATCCAAAACCACATGCGCGCAGCATGCTCAGGTGGTAGCCAGCCGAGAAAGAAGACGCTGTACGCAAACCATGGCGGATACACGTAGTGAGGATATTTGACAGTGTCGATGACTGGCCCGAAGAGTTGCCGCGCTAATCCTAATTGCGCGTCATAGTCGTAGAGACCGATGCCTCGCGTCAGCCCAAGGGTGAGAAAATCGGTCACGGCTGGAATTGGCAGTGGAATAAACGAAAGTGCGGCAATCATGATGACAAGCGCCGCTCCAACACCCATCACGCGCCCAATTTGCGACATTGCTACTCCTCAGTCTAACTGGGTATACCAGCCGATAAGCAGACGTTGTCCCATCAACGCTATACATCATTGCGAGGATGCGATCCGTCCACATTATCCTAATACTATACTGCACGAGCGCATCGGCTACGTAACAAGCTGCGCCGTACCTGCCAAGTAATGCTATAATAGCACAGGTGTTCGCTCTGTGGCGGAGGTTTGCATGGAATCTATCCCTCTCGCGGAACTACCCGACCAAGCGGCACATTTGCGCCTTGCCTTTGCAAATGAGCGCCAGCGTCCTGAGGAAATCGCCGAGACATTGGCTGCTTTGGCCAATGCTCACGGTGGTGTACTGATGATCGGTGGTGGACGAGAGGGGCAGCTCGCATCGCTCCGCGACCCGGCTACCGCAACCGAACTCGCACTTACGGCCGCACTTTCATGCACACCACCGCTGATCATTCCCTTACCGCAGGTCGTCTCCTATCAAGGAATGACCCTCTTGGCAGTGGAAGTACCGGCCGGCTTACCTTACGTCTATGCTGTTAATGGCCGCTATTTACGCCGCGAAGGGGCCAGCAACCAACCATTGTCACCGACAGCACTCCACCGCCTGTTTAGCGAGCGGGCAGAACTGGGTTGGGAACGGCAGGTGCCACCCGGCGCCTCCTTCGCTGAACTCGATCCTGACCTTATCACCTCCTACGCTCGCCGAGTCGGTCCACCTGCTGGCGACGACCCAATGACTCTGCTAACCCGTCGTGGCTGCCTCATCGATAATCAGCCGACGAATGCCGGTCTCTTGCTCTTTGGGCGGGATGTGGCTGTTCGATTTCCCCAAGCCGAAATTACCCTCGTGCGCTACCGCGGTCGTGAGCCGGACGATGTCTTCGAGCGTGCCGATATCTGCGCGCCATTGCCTGACGCTATCCGTCGTGCCGAACGCTGGCTGAACGATCATATGCGCAAAGGTTCGCGGATGATCGGCCTTGAACGCGAAGACTGGACGCAATTCCCACCGGCGGCCGTGCGCGAAGTATTGGTCAATGCAGTTGCCCATCGCGATTATGCAGCTCGTGGCGAAGGAATTCGTATCACCCTCTTCAGCGACCGGCTCGAAGTCTATTCACCCGGTCGTCTGCCCGGTCACGTCACCCTTGATAATATTCGTGCCGAACGCTTCTCGCGCAACCCGGCCATCGTGCAAGTCCTCGCCGATCTCGGTCTGGTTGAACGTCTCGGCTATGGGATCGACCGTATGCTGCGCCACCTGGCTGCTGCCGGCTTACCACCGGCTACTTTCCGTGAGACCGCTGCCGGTTTTTTGGTTATTTTGCCGGGACAGCCAATCGCTGAAGAGTTGCCCGGTGGTATTGATACGACGGCGTGGCGACGAATGGGTCTCAATGATCGACAAATCGATGCACTCCTCTTTGTTGTTGAACAGCAACGGATCACTAATCGCGATTTACAAGAGATGCATCCCGATGTTAGTCCCGAAACAATCCGCCGTGACCTGTCTGATCTTGTGAACCGTGGGCTTCTGCTCAAAGTAGGTGATAAGCGGGCAACATACTATATTCTCAAGTAGCAACCGATGGATGAAATTGTTGTTATTCTCCATCGTCCGCACGATCCGCGTAACATCGGCACGGTAGTACGGGCGATGCTCAACACCGGTTTTTATCGGCTGCGTCTTGTCGAACCACCACCGTTCGACCCTGGCCTCATCGCAACAGTAGCTCACCGGCCCGATCCGGTGCTTGCGAGGCTGACTATCCACCCCGACCTGACCGATGCTACGGCTGACATCCGTTACCTCGTCGGTACGAGTGAGCGTCCCCACCTCAATCTCCCTTGGCGTAACGATGTGCGGCAGTGGGCAGTTGAACTACGCCGACGGGCAATGGTCGCCGGGCCGGTGGCGCTTCTCTTTGGCCCCGAAGATAATGGTTTGAGTCGAGAGGAGTTGAGCCGCTGCCACGAGATCATTGGCCTCCCGGTTAATCCAGCTTATCCGACGCTGAATCTTGCTCAAGCCGTCTTACTCGTCCTTTATGAACTCCAACAAGTCACACCACCATCACCACCACCCCTACCAGCCGAACCACCCGCCGATCTGGCGGATTATGATCGCTTCTTTACCGTCCTCGATGAACTGATCACCGTCACCCATTTTGTCAAAAGTGGTAACGGGATTGCTCTTCGCCAGCGGTTGCGCGCTATCATCAACCGCGCCGGTCTTAGTCAACGAGACGCAGCCGTTCTGACCGCGCTCTTACGAGCAGCCGTGCGACGTTGAGCGTTGGCCTCTAGCCGGGAATGGCTAACAACGGCGGTAGTAGGCGCATAGGGTGTCGAAATGCTAAAACTCAAGCCCTTGGGAAGTGGAACAGCTACGATCCCGCATTCCATCTATCGCATCAACTAGGCAGGTGTGCAGGTGTGAGACATCGAAGTAGTACACAGAACTACCAAAAATTAAACCTTTTAGATCTTTGTTTCCCCTCGTGCGGATAGTATCATGCCAGTACACCATCCAGTCCGAGGAGAAGTATACATATGAGTTTTGAGACAGATTCGCGTATATTCAATTCTCGCTCCAAATCTAAAATTCAAAGCTCCTATCATCGCTTGCAATCGTGGTTCGGTCATGAACGTGGCGCACTACTTTTGGTCTGGTGCTTGCGGTTCGGTAGCTTACTATTGCTGATGGCTTGGGCTTGGTACCGAGCGGACGAGATACCTTCCCAACAACTGGGTAATGGTTGGTTAACCATTATCGCCTTGGGAAGCTTTCAAGTCGCTACTGCGATGTTGGGCATGCTTCAACCGAGAAAATGGCGAGAACAAAGTGTCAAGTTTTTACAAAATCTGATTGAATTACTGCTCATCAGTTTGGCAATCCTCTGTTTAAACAGCGCCAATAATGTATTATGGATTCTGTACCTTGTTCCAATTGTCAGTGCAATTCGTTTTCTGACAGATAATAAGAGAACAATAGTTATTAGTGCTGCCATTGTGATGGCAACGCTCGTCGGTTTTCTTTCTTCGTCTCGCCTCCTCGATGCTGGCGTGCCGTTAATCATTACGACATTTGGCACACTTGTGTTATACGTCTTGCGACGCCTCTCAATCAATCCCAGCGCTTTAGTCGATCAAAAGACTGAAATAGCGCAAATTCTTGATCAGTATCCAAGTGGAATCTGTGTCATCGATCAACAACGCCGCCTTGTCTTCGTCAACAGTTCGTTGGTGCAACAATTTGGGTCGTGGTCGCCAGCGCAGAGATGCGATCAGTATCTTCGTTGTGAACATGCCAACTGTTTGGTCTGTCAACATCCACAACAGTCCATAAGCCGGCAAAACTTGCGTCTACCCAACAACCGCAAAGTGCCTTTCAGTGTCGAGTCACGAGCCATTGCCGATGGTCAGTTGCTATTGCTCTTTCTCAAACCGGCCAATGCGATCCGGCTCGATCTGTATGAACATCTGCTCCATGCGATTGTCGAGGGTAATGAACAGAGCTATCGTAACGCGCTTAGTCGATTCCTCGATTCGATACGTCAGGACTTTAGGGCTGAAACGGCGGCGATCTTTTGGCTTGTCGATGGTCGGCTACAGCGCGACATTTGCAGCGGTCCACCGTTACCTTTTACCGAGTATTACGAACCGGGACAAGGCATTACCGGTCTAACCCTCATCAGCATGGCCGACTCGCAACGAGGATGCACGATTGTTGTCAATAATCTCGGCGAGTTGGAGTCGGCGAGCATCTCCCATTCGCTCACTGAAACTTCGGTGATCTACCCAAAATACCATGAACACTATCAACAGGCTTTGCCAAGCCGTCAGGTACGACACTTGATTGCAGCGCCGATCAATGGGCGTCAGCGTATTATCGGCGTTCTCCGTTTAGTCAACCACTTGGATCAAGATGGGAAACCGGATGACGACGGTTTTCAACGTTTCCACGAAACCGATCTTAACCTCATCTGCGAACGACTGGCGCAAGCGTTAGAATATCGCGAGTTTTACCTCGAACAGCAGCGACAACTTGATGAAATTAGTCGTTTTTACCGGATCTATGCTGCTAGCACACAGGGCCGCGAAGTCTTTGAAACGATTGTTAAAGAGGCATTGAATGCTTTTTCCGACGCGAGTAAGTGTGAAATCCGACGATTCGACCGTTTTAGTCAAACCTTACAGTTTGAAGCAGCTTGCCACCGGCGCGGGTTCGACTACGGTTCACCACCGAGCAAGCTCAGTGGAGTTAATGCACGGGCAATCCGTGAAGCAACAATCCAGTATGTTGAAGACACTCAACAGGATGCCGATTTTATTCAGCGCGATCGACCAATTGGTGCTTTAATGGTTGCACCGCTCATCGGTTATCTTGGGATAAGTGGTATTCTTACGATCGATTATCCACAACCACGTACCTTTACCGCCGAAGAGCGTAAACGATTTGAGATGCTGGCTACCCACGCGCGGCTTGCGGCAGCCGTGATCTGGCGTAATGAACAATCGGAATGCTTGCACCGTCATATTCAAAAGATCGGCCAGGAGGTCAGTGAGGGATTGCCGCAAGTATATCGGAATGTCCTCACCGCCTTACACCAATTGATCGGCTACGATGCTGCTTCAATTCAGTTGTTGAGCAACAGTGCTTTGCAGATTGTGGAATGTGATGGTTTTACCAACCGCGATATCGTGCATACCCTTTGGTTTGCGACGGACGATGAATCCCTACCGCACAGTCGGGTTATTCGTCAGCAGCAGCCGCTCATTGTCTACGATTTAGCGCAAGAGTTTCCTCAGTTTGTTGTTCAAGCCGCACATTACTATTCAGAGACAATCCACAGCGCGCTGTATTTGCCGCTGTTATACCGTAACCAATGTATTGGTCTCATCGCACTGAAGAGTGGTATTCCATCATTTTACCGATCCGGTGATTTGGTGATCGGGCAATTGATCGCCAATGCAGCTGCATCGGCAATCGATAATGCCAGGCTCGTTGAAACTCTCCAATTGCGGCAAACCCAATTACACGATTTGCTCATTCATAGTACCAAACTACTCGAAATACCAACTGAACAGCAACTCCTTAGATCGTATGCTCAGCTCGCCACCAGGCTGTTTGACTGTGAACACTGTGTGATCTTTCTCCATCGGCGAGCGACCGGTCTGTTTGATATCGCTGCTTCTTCACAAGATGAGATGCTAGACGACGACCCGTACTACCGACAAATCGCTGAGACGGTAGCCGCCGGTGACCGAATTATCAGACTATGTGGTGAGGAACTGAGTACGTTCTATGCCAGGCACGGCCTGACCGGCGATAATCTGATCCATCTGCCAACAGCTCGTGGCCGTTCACTGCTAGCCGGAAGTATTCAGTCTCAGGATGGATTGAACTTGGTTATTGTGTTGGAAAATCGCACCATCAGCAGTGGTGATGACAATTTTCCTGAAACTAGTGACGCATTCCTTATATTGTTTGGTCAACAGGTGCTTAATGGATTTGCGATTATTAATATGCGTCGGATTACACGCGAGAGTCTAGGTATTGATGTGCATGATTTGCTGAACCTTGTTCAAGGCACCATTATTTTTCCGAGTACGATCTTACAAAAACAATTCGAGCGTGATGATGCGCTTATACCATATCGCCAGCGAATCCTCAATCTTAATCGAGCAGCCAATTATGTGTATCAAGAATTACGTAATATCCAGGATGACTTACGGGGCTTGTCAAAACTAGAGAAACCTTTTATAGAACTATTGAATGAACACTTGGAACTGGTACGAGAAAGGATTGGTGATCATGTTTCAATTCATATTGAGTCATGTCCGCAAATCAATATACCTGCTGATGTGACGTATGCCCTTTTTCGTATTTTTCAAGAAGCTCTAGCGAATATTGCAAAACATGCCGGATTTCGTGAACGAAAGTCAGGAAATATCCGGATTAGTTTCAATGTTGAACAACAGGAATTCACGTTTATTATCGAAGATGACGGCAAAGGATTTGTGGCAACTCCGGTTAATCGTGAGGAGTCCTACGGTTTGAGAAGTATTTGTGATCGGGCTAAGCGCATTGGTGCAGTAGCGACAATTGAACCACGCATCAGTGGTGGGGTACGGGTCTGTGTGCAAGGGCGATTGGCAAAAGGAGAAATATATGCATAAACCTGTACGAATCATAATTGCCGATGATATTCGTCCGTTTGTCAAAGGTTTGCGTGAGATGCTCACCGAAATACCCAATTTTACGGTGGTTGGTGAAGTGTTAACGGTAAACCACGTGATAAGTATCGTGCAATCACTTAAACCTGATGTTATTTTTATCGATATAAATTGGCGTGAAGATCGTGGGGGTATTAGTACTCATCAGCATAATGAGCTTGGACTCCGTGCAATCAAAGACATCAAAACCAAGTTTCCTGAAGTGGCAGTGATCGCGATGACAGCCTACTCGGAATTGATCGAGTCTGCCCGGCAGTATGGAGCCGACATCGCATTACAGAAAGAACGGTTAAATAATTTTGAGGAATTAGAAGACTGCGTGCTACGCGCCATCGAAATAGCACGATCGCCTAGTCGGCAGCGAACGTATGAGCCGTTGACCGAGCGTGAGCGACAAATCCTCACATTGATGGCTCAAGGTCTGACCGAGTCGGAGATTGCCGAATATCTCCGCTGGGGTGTGGGTGTGGTGAAGCGCGATTCACGTGCGATCTTCGACAAACTTCAGGTGCGTAACCGTGCTCACGCAGTTGCGCGAGCCTACGATCTTGGTATTTTGCCGAAAGGGAGCAGTTGGTCACCTGAAACAGAGTGAGTAGAGGTAGGTTGCAACGATTTCTCCACCATAACCTTACGCTTGAAACGGTACGTACTCGTACCGTTTTTTATTTATCTTTTGTTTAATGATCCGTTTGGTTATCAAGGTTCTGGTTGAAATGACACTTTTGGTTAGAGACAAACGCAGCGCTGCTACGTATATTAATAAGTAATAAACCCAGCGGTGAAAAGTAAAAAAATACTTAAGAAAGGGGGTAGAATGCCATAGTGAAAGCTTTAGGCAGGCTTCGGCGGAACACCGATCAACCGTGCCGGTTTAGCCGGTGAGATGACCCATCAGTGAAGGAGGAGGACGATGACGCCCACACGCCAGAATCCCCCGATATCGTTCCGTCGTCATATTTTCTACCGCCTGCCACTCTCTGTGGGCCTTGCTGCCCTCAACGGCTCGTTGCTGAGCCTTGGCATGGCAATACACGCCGATATCCTCACCATTATCAGCTTTGTGCCCTTGCTGTGGTTGATTGGGCTGATCATTCACGCGGCACGCTTCACTCTTGTGATTACCCCATATCTGATCGTTGTCGATGAAGGCGTCCCCATTGGTCAACGCCGCATCATCAAACGTGCCTTTGTCAGGGAATATCGGATCTATCGCACACTGTTAGATGTGTTGACCGATAGTGGGACGCTTGAGCTGCATATCGGAGATGAAACGTTGGTCTTCAGTGGACTGACCCCGTTTCGCGCGTTATGTGCGAAACTGGAGGTGTCGTGATGAAGTACCTTCAGGAGCGAGCGCGATTTGTGATCGCTCGTCCCTTAGCCCGTACTGCGCAGAGTGTTCTGTATTTAGCGTATGACCATCTGACCGATCAGCCTGTAGTCATCAAGGTTCTCGCTCCGACGAGGCGAGGCTTGCATTGGCCCGAAGCCGTTCGTGCCTTCCTGCACGAGATCAAGATGGTGCTGGCCTTGCAAGATATTCGGGGCAGTGACGATGGGTGGCCGTATTTTCCGCGCTATATTACCCATGGCCGTAGTGTGAAAGGATATTACTATTACGTACAAAGCTATATTCCCGGCCAAACGTTGGCCGAAATCCTTGCTGCCGGTCGCCCATCGGATGCTATAACGATTGCGTATGAATTGTGCCGAACAGTGCGCATCTTACACGCCCACAGGATCGTACACGGCGATCTGCACCCCCAAAATATCATCGTTCGGCGAGACGGTGCTGTCGTACTGGTTGATTTCGGACTCAGTCGTTATTTCTACGAACAGGTCCCGTATTTGCGCGACATGGGTCGCCCTTTGTTCACACCACCCGAGCAGATCGTCGGCAGACCGCTCGACGAACGAAGTGACCTATTCGCGCTTGGGCTGATCTTAGCGGAGTTACTGGAGGTAGAGACACTACCGCCCACCACGCAGCGTCTTATTATGCACATGCAACGACCGCTCATAGACGAGCGTAACGTGCAATTGGACGATCTCATCGCTGAGTTGGTGATGGTAGAGCACTTACAACAGGTACAGGCAGCGTATCGAACGTTGTCGTGCTGGTTGATGGTGTTGGTTATCGTGAGTACATTGATTATCGCGCTCTTCTATCTCGCCTTTTTTCTTTACTAGACATAATCATGCTTCGTGCAAGGTACGCATTCGTTCGATAGTCTGCCGGATCATTTCAACGAGTTCAGGTGGTTCGAGGACACGGCAATGCTCCCGATAGCGAAGAAGAATCTGTTCGGCCTGCCAGAGATCGCCGGTCTGCGCCGTCACCTCGGCACTACCGTCGGGATAATAGGTAACCTCGCTATTGGGGAACCAGAGCGCAATATCACGGTTCCGCGCCACTCGCGGAGATAACCGATAACGGATCGTCCACATCCGACGCGGTGGGAGTTCAGGAGGTAATACCCGCCGCTCGATATGGAGCGATTCGGGAATGATCCGATCAACTCGATACGGAATATAGCGGCCTATCGTGGCCTGATGGGGTGAGCTGTAGCAATAGGCTTCGAGGTAAGTATGCCCATCGCGCAAGAACAGACGGGCCGGAGCTACCCGATGCTCTTCCGGTTCGTTGCTAAAATTTGACCGGTAGAGAAACCGCATGGCATGCCGACGCACATTGCGTTGCAGCCGGTTCAGCAGTTTCGGATCGATACTCGTACTGCTCTGCGGGAGTTCAATCTCAATGTTGTGCTGCCGGTTAAGGTTTTGACGTCGCTCAGGTGGCAACAGTGCGATGATATGTTCAAGTAATGAACGGATTTGGTGGCTGTTTGGCCAGCTTTCCTCACTGAAAAAAGAGACGAGAAACGCCAGCGCCTCAAACTCGTCGTCAGGGATATTGAGGAGGGTCAAGCGCCCAAAATCGGTCAGTGCATAGCTACCGTTGGGTTGGCGGACAATTACGCACAGAAACTCGTTGCGCAAAGCGTTGAAGTCGTGACGAAGGGCAACCAGTGCATTTGGTGGATAGATCGATTCGCCAAAAGCACGGCGTGCATCGGCAATGAGTTCAGCCGGCGTTGCCGGGCTACGGACAAAGCGACTCACCAACCATAACCGGCGCTGCACAGTCAAGGCCGAACTCCGTTTCTGGCCGCGACCACGGCGCGAACGCGGTTTCACCACAATCCCACCTCATCGTTGGTCAGAAGCGAACGTTTGTTGGGCATTATACATGACTTGTTCGTACTATGGAGGGATCACACCAGACGATCCTTACCGATGTGAACATCGGTCGTCCGGCAATCGTGAAGGGGGATGGTAATGCCATCCCCCTTTTCCTAACCGTACTCTACTCTGTAACCGTATCGGCGACAGGCTACTCCATCAATGGCGGTAAATCTTCGCTATAACTCTTCTTGAGCGGTAATTCGGGAATGAACAGCGCCAGCACCAAGCCGATCACCGCCAGCCAAAGCGCGTACCAGTAGATCGTCGTCACACTCTTGGTAAAGGCATCTTTGAGCGCCGCGCCAATCTGCTCGCCGATTGCCCGCCCCTCAGCGCGCGCCGTCTGCTCAGCTTGGTCGAGTTGGGCCAATACCCGGTCGAGCGCCTGCGCGCGGGCAGTTGCCGGCAAACTTCCGATCATATCTAGCATCGCCTTCTGCTGATCAGGGATTTGCGGATCAGCGCGCAGGGCCTCGATCGCCGCCGGATCGGCATCACGCAAGGCGCGGGTCAGCAAATCACGACGCGACGCAAACTGCTCGGCAATCGCCTGCTCGATCCGCACCGCCGGATCAACCGTTTCGCCACTTGCCCCCTCACCGGTGCCCATACCGTTGCGTAGCGTGCTGCTGTCGAAGCGGGCAGCCATTTCCGGCGGCAACTGAGCCTGAATCGGAGCCAGATTCGCGGTGAGGGTTGTTGTCAGTACGCCGGTAAGTAGCGCACCAAAGACCGCCGAACCGACCACCTGGCCGAGCTGCTGGAAGAATTGCCGGCTAGCCGTCGCCGCGCCCATGTCGGCGCGCGGTACCGCATTCTGCATGGCCAGATTAAGCATCGGCAAGGCCGGGCTTAAGCCTAGACCCAAGATCACCATCCGCAGCCGCACCATCCACACCGAGGCGTCGGGTGTTAGGGTCGTTAACCACCACAGAGCACCGCTCATGATGATGAAACCGGCCACAATGACCGGTTTGTAGCGACCGGTACGCTGGACGATCTGTGAGGAGACCAGTGAGCCTACGACCATACTCAGGGTAAGCGGCAAGAGCGTAGTACCGGCAGCAGTCGCACTGACGCCCAAGACGTTCACCATATATAGTGATAGGAAAAAGATGGCCGAAAACAGCGTAGCACCCACAGTCATACCGATCAGCGCGGTGAGGGTGAAGGTCGGAATACGGAAGAGATGGAGCGGCAGGATCGGCGATTCGGCACGTTGTTCGATCAGAATGAAGAAGATCAAACCGAGGATACTGATCGCCAACAAACCGAGAACGAGCGGTGAAGTCCATGGGTAATCGGTCTTGTCGAGAGTTAAAGCCAGCAAGAAGGGAACCACAGTGATCAATAGCATCATTGCACCGGCGTAGTCAATCGCCGGTTTGAGACCGCTGTGCAGCCGTGGCAACTTGGCGATAATAAAGCCGAGTGCAATAACGCCCAAGGGCAAGTTGACGAAAAAGACCCAGTGCCAGCTCAGGTTGTCGGTTAGCAGCCCACCGATGAACGGGCCGAGGACACTTGAGAGCGCAAACACGGCACCGAAGAGACCCACATAGCGTGCCCGTTCCGCCGGTGCGAAGAGGTCGGCGGGAATGGCGAACGCGGTCGAGGTTAGGGCTGCGGCGCCAAAGCCTTGGAGACCGCGATAGAAGACCAGTTGGGTCATGTTACCGGCCAGCCCGCACAGCAGTGAGCCAAGCAAGAAGACCACGATCCCAAACAACAGAACATATTTGCGTCCGTAGATGTCTGATAGCTTACCGTAGATCGGCACCATGGCCGTTGAGGCGAGCAGATAACTAGTTGAAATCCAACCGATTAGGTCAATCCCCTGCAAATCGGCGACAATGCGGGGTAGCGCCGTTGAGACAATGGTCTGATCAAGTGCCGAAAGGAACAGACCGAGCAAGACACCGATCAAGATGATCAGCTTGCTGCGCTGATCGAGAGTGACTGCGTAATCGATTCGTGTTACCGTCGTGGAAGCCGGTGATGTTGTAGTAGTCATACGATGTGTTTCCTCTGTACGTCCTAGAATGTGCCTGTTTTCAGACAAACGAAGGTCGGGCGCCGCTCTAGCCAGAGCGACGCAGCAGAAAACGAAGACTGCCGTTACCGTCCGTTATGGCTTTGGCACGAGCTGCCACTCACGGCAAGCCGCACTGAGCGCTTGCCCCAACTGCTCGAGCACGTCTGGCGGTAAGCGACTGAGATGACGACTCGCCTCGTTCAAGCGGATCTGACGGGCCTCGGCTGCTACTGCTTCACCCAGTGGTGTGAGCGAAACCAGTTTCTGCCGACGGTCGTGCGGTGCTTCATATCGTTCCACTAATCCTTCTTGTACGAGCTGATCGATCATCTGGCTAGTCGTAGCCAGGGTGAGATTGAGATGTTCACTCAGTGATGAGATCGTGGCTTTCTGTTGGCGTTGAATATGCATCAGCGAGACGAGACGCGGCATCGAGAGATTGGTGCGCTGCAAAAATTGCAAGAGGGTATCCATGCTCTGCCCCATCAGCTCGCTATGCACGAGATTAAAAAGTTCCGCCACCCGTTCTGGGGTATAGGGTGGATCGAGGATATGAAACATAGTTAGTCCTTTCAAATAGTTTGTACTATCAAACTATTTGAAGGATACGATAATCACGCGCTATTGTCAAGAGGGAAATACCAAACAAGTTACCGCGGTTCAGACAGTACCGGCAAGCGAAGCGAGCATCTCGTCACAACAAAAAACAACGGTAGCGGTACAGGACCGCCGTACCGCTATCGTACCCATTGGTCTACTCTCGTCTAACGTTATGCCACTCCCTCGAGGCGGTCTTCGAGATCGGCGTGCAACTCGCGCAACCGCTCCAGAGTCTCCTCATCGGTCTGCCAGATCCCGCGCGCGTTGGCTTCGAGCAGGCGGCCTACCATATTGCGCGCCGCCGCCGGATTGAGCTGCTCGATCCGGGTGCGCATGGCATCGTCGAGCACGAAGGTCTTGGCCGCTTCGTCGTAGACCCACTTGTCAACCGCGTCGGTTGTGGCACTCCAGCCAAGCATATAGGTGAAGCGGCTGGCAATCTCGGCGGCGCCGTTGTGGCCGTGGCGCAACATCCCTTCGTACCACTTCGGGTTAAGGAACTTGGTACGATACTCCACCCGCAACGTCTGCTCAAGCGTTTGCAGCTTGGTTTCGGCAGTAAAGCTCTCGACGAAGTTGAGTGGCACGCGCTGACCGGTGGCTCGCTCGGCTGCCGCCTTCAACGCGCCCGAATAGCCATAGTAGTGCTGCATGTCGGTTAAGCCATACTCTACACTGTCAATCTCTTGGGCGACACGACTGACTGTGCCGAGGAGGGCACGCAAGACTTCAGGTTGCGCTTCACCATTCTGACGACCGCCAAAGGCATATGCGTTACGCTTGATGAACAGCTCCTCTAGCTCTTCACGCTGCTCCCACGCACTGCCCTCAATCGCCTCATCGACATCAGTGCCATAGGTACCGGCTGCCTGCGTGAAGATACGAGCCGTCGCCTGATCAAAGCTCTTGCCGGCAGCCATTATCTCTTGCACGTGCTTGCGGATGTAGTTCATCTCAACCGGCTCATCGGCTGCCGCCGCTTCTCGTACCAATCGGTCGAGCATATCCATCGTACCGGCGAAGATGTCGCGGAAAATACCGGAGGCAGTCATCAACACATCCACGCGCGGGCGCCCTAGCTCGGCTAGCGGGATGAGCGCGTAGCGACCTACCTTGCCTTGCCCATCTTTGATCGGGCGAGCACCGATCAGACCGAGGACAATGCCAATCGATTCGCCCTTGGTTTTGATCGCGTCAAGTCCCCACAACACCTGCGCAATCGTCTCTGGGTATTGACCGGTTTCAGCCTGATGCGCCACAATCAACGCCTCAGCGATCCGCACTCCGCGTTCGTAGGCGCTATCCGATGGGATACGGAAGGGATCGAGGCTATGGATATTGCGTCCGGTGGGTAATACCGTCACCCCATCGCGGATAATGTCACCGCCAGGGGCTGCCGGAATATAGCGTCCGGCCAAGCCACGGACGAGATAGTCGAGTTCTTGCGTATTATCGCGTAACGCTGCTAGCAATGCCCGCCCGTGCTGGATTAGTCCCTGCACCTCGTTGCCGGCAGGCAAGCCAAACCGGTGTGCAGCCTGTTCGGGCGACAGATGCCCAAAGACGGTCTGGCGGACGAAATCGGCGCACCGCTCTTCAATCTCGTCGCGCAGAGCCAAGGCTTCCGCATCACCCTGTCGCGCCCGATTCAGCAACTCACCGTAGCGCACCGTGGCATGACGTGCAGTAAGGAACAGATCGGCGAGACCGGGCAACTCGCCGCGCGGCACCTTGAGCGTCTCGACAATCAGGGTCAATTGCTCTTCGGGTGGTGGGGCGCTACCCAGCACGTGTAACCGGTCGGTAATCATCGTCGCTGCCAGATCGCGCAGGTAGGCATAGGCACGTGATACAAACCGACTAAACGGCTCATCGGGCCGGCGCACCAGGTCGTGGTCAAGATTGAGCAGCGCAATCTTCTGCATAATCGCGATTGCCTCAGGGCTTTGATCATCATCGGCAACCGACGCCGGTCGCTCACGATACTCGGCGAGCAAGTCTTGCAACGCCTGCAATTCACGGTAAAGACCGGCCCGACCGTAGGGTGGGATCGCATGACCGATAATTGTGCTGTAGCCGCGCCGCTTGGCGATATTGGCTTCAGCCGGGTTATTGATCGGATAGACGTAGAAGTTAGGCACCTCGCCGAGCAATACATCAGGCCAGCAGCGATCGGTGAGACCGAGTTGCAAACCGGGCATCCACTCGGCGGTACCGTGCATGCCGAGATGGATGATCGCGTCGGCACCAAAACCCTCACTGAGATAGCGATAGAAGAGCGCATACTGATGGTGCGGTGTATTTTCCTTATCGAATAGCAACCGCATTGGATCGCCGGGCATCCCGATCACCGGCTGCACACCGATAAAGACATTACCGATCTGGGTACCGGCCAAGCGCACCTTATCGCGCCCCAACGGGGCAATATCGCCGGGGAAGGCGCCCCAACGGGCATTGATCCGCTCTTGATCGGCGGGCCGCAGCCAGCGGTAGAAATCCTGTAGATCGGCGCTCACCCCCATCACCACCGGCGGATGGCCGGGTGGGAGTGGCTGATCGCTCACCAAACCCTCGAGGCAGCGGGCGAACGTCTCCGGATCGCGTGGATAACGACCAACCTGATACCCCTCGGCGGCCAACCGGTCGAGAATCGCGATCAGGCTGGCCGGCACATCAAGTAGGGCTGCGGTGGCTACTTTACCTTGACCGGGCGGATAGTTATAGACGATAATCGCCACCTTTTTATCGCGGTTGGCCTTCTTACGCAGACGGACAAGGCCACGCGCGATGCGGGCCAGCCGTTCGAGACGGTCTGGTACCGTTGTGATCGTACTGCCACGCATCCCACCGAGCACTACCGGCGCAATCGCTCCGTCCATTTCGGGCAAGCTATAGAGGAAGGTGCTCTGCAATGGCCCCACACCGCGCTCGCGCCAATCGTCTTCATCTTGGACAAACAGTGGTTGGGCGACGATATACGGTACATCGAGTTTACCGAGCAATTCGCGGGCAACATCGGTCGTCAAACCGGCCTTCGTCGAACCGGCGGGGCCACCAACCAGCGGAAAACCCATTGTATTGATAATCAGGTCGACCTGCATGTGGCTCAGCCACTCACGTACCACGATATGGCTCTCGATCCCCATCACAAAAACCGGCAGTACCCGCAGCCCGACGGCTTCGAGGGCATGTACAATCTTGTGGGGGTAATCGGCCCCAGAAAGGATATGGGCGCGGAACGACAACACTGCCACCGTCCCGAGCGGCGCCGGCATCCCTTTGCGGGCACGGTTGCGTTCTTTTTCCCAACGCTCATATTCAGCCGGGCTGGCAAACAGCTTTGGTGCATCGGGATGGGCAAATCCCATATTCGGCAGCTCAACTACTGGATCAACGCGCAGATGGGTCATCCCGCTGTACTCACGTAAGATCAGCTTAAACATATTCGCCGCGTTGGCGATACTGCGGTGCGTCCAGTAGTTATTGACGTTGGTCCAGTTGCGAAAATCGTTGAGGCGCTTACCGGGCAAGAAATTGATCAGCTTTGCGGTAATTTTTTGTAATTTGACATAACCGTATAAGGCGTCTTCCTCGCGGCCACCCACGAGCAAGCGGGCAACATTCTGCACCGGTTTCGGCATGCCTTTACCGGCCTTCAAGTTGTACGAGCCAACCTTATTGAGCCGCATCACTTCCGGTAGCCCCTCGAACGAAAAGACGACCGGTGGATCGTGTCGTTCCACCATCGGGATCAGGACTTCGGCAGTTTCGTTGAGCGTAATGAGCGAGAGGATCAAACACTGGCAGCGAGCAATTGCTGCTTCAACCTCAGCAGGTCGTGCGGTGACATCACGATCTTCAAAGATATGCAAGCGAAAGTCGGGAATTTCTTTGCGCACCTCGGCCTCAGCCCGGCGGAAGAAATCCTGGCTATACCGCTGCAAGCCGAGCACCATAACAAACTCTGTCGGCTGGCTCATAGCATTCTCGCTCCTCCTATCAGAGATAATAACCTGAGTATATTATGCAAGCATACCGCTGAAAAAACAATCTGAACAGAAAAAGAACAAAACCTGTGCAATTTTGCACAGGTTTTGCACATGATTTACCCAAAAAATTTCTACCTAATCACCGTACTCCATGACCGTACCCAAATAGCGTAATGCCTCTTGTTCGGTACCAAACAAGCCGATCCCACTCACAAAGCGTACCAGTGGTGCAAAAAAGAGCAAATGTTGCTCAGAAACAATAAATGCGATCCGTCCGAGATGTTTATGGTTCACGATTGCTTCCGTGCGCTGACGCGCCCCCCGATCGGCGCCGGAGATACGACGACCATCGACTAACAGATCGGTTGGCTTGGGACACTGGTCGAGCAAGCGCCACATTTCGTGATAATACCGTTCCGCTTCGGCCAAGTGTAGATGATCCTCCATCACCACCCAGATCAGATCATGGGCCCGGCGACGAATGCGGTAGGGCATAGTGTACTCCCTCACAAATTGTGCGACGTTTTGCACATTATACATACTTTTGTTGTATATGTCTAGCGAAATGGACGCCGTAGATACCTAGCAGTTGCGATGACGTTCAGGGTTGACGATCATTGTCGCCACTGCTATAATCGCGCCAACATCAGGCACAACAAACGCTCTGCGACCGTGAAGAGAGGCTTGTCACATGGGGTTTTTTGAATACTTCGTAACCGTTAGTCCTGAATTTGGCTCCTATGCCTGGACATTTTTTATTATCCAGATTCTGCTGGTCGCGGGCGGCGCCTACTTCATCTGGCTGCACACCGAGCGGAATATGGCGAGAGCAACCTTCTTTCGCCAGTTGGGGATCGCTCTGATGATCGTCGGTGGTTTCGGCGTTGCGCTCGGTGTGGCTCGTATGCTCAACACACCAACGTTTAACCAACGCTTCTGGTTTTACATTCAGTTTGTGGTTGAGCTGATCTTAGGTGGGTACGTGGTCTATTATATGCGCAGTGTGCTGCCCGAACTGGTGCGTAATTCACGTAACCGTACACCAACACCACGCCAGATGCCGTCGAATGCCGCTCCTGCGACACCGCGACCCGTCGCGACAACCGGTCGTCGTGAAGCGCGCCGCGAGCGGAAACGTAAGCAACGGTAACTGCTCCGATGGGGATATAGCGATACCTATGTCCCTAGGCTATACCTAGTATATCTTCTTAGCATTGTTATCGAGGAGTACATTCGTGTACTCCTTCGTCGCTTTTTTTGAGTAACTGCACATCTATTTGTGCCAATAGGAGGACCGCATGCCGAACTACTGGTTGCTTAAGACGGAGCCATCGGTGTATAGCTTTGCCGATCTGGTACGCGAAGGCCAGACGGTGTGGGATGGTGTCGAAAATGCTGTCGCGCTCAAACATCTGCGTGCGATGCGTCAAGGCGATATAGCTCTGATTTACCATACCGGCGATGAGCGCCAAGCGGTTGGGTTGGCACAGATCGTCAGCGATCCATACCCCGACCCCAAACAACACGATCCCCGCTTGGTTGTGGTTGATGTAGTGCCACTACAACCGCTCAACCGTCCGGTGACACTTGCCGCCATCAAGGCCGATCCTTTTTTCGCCGATTTTGCGCTCGTGCGTCAGGGACGATTGTCAGTAGTACCGGTGACGCCTGCCCAATGGGAACGGTTGCTGGCGATGGCTGAAACCGCTATGTAACGCACCGGTTGGGCAAGTTGTGGTATACTTCACAGCACGAGTGGGGTATGGTTCCATCATGATAGTTCTTGGGCAATGCCCAGGTTAGTAGTTGTACCATGCCCATCGTCTCTTCTTTCCCCGGTCCGCATCGCGAGAAGCTCGTATTGGTGGATCATGCCGTATCACAAAGGAGTGGCATCATACGTTGATCGTAGCGATATAACCGTGTCACGTTCTCCAGTTGACATCCACCGCCATTGAAGTGACAGGAGTGCTGCAATGGAAGCAGCGACGATACTGGTGGTTGATGATGAACAACCGATTGTCGATTTGGTAAGTAGTTACCTTATCAATGAAGGGTTTATCGTGCATCGCGCGTTTGACGGGCCGAGTGCGTTGGCTTTGGCTCGTAGTGTGAAACCCGATCTGGTGATTCTCGACATCATGCTGCCCGGTCTTGATGGGATCGAGGTTTGTCGGCAATTAAACCGGGAAACGACCGTCTATATTTTGATGTTAACGGCCCG
Organism: Chloroflexus sp.; assembly: GCF_056331925.1. Taxonomy (NCBI): domain Bacteria; kingdom Bacillati; phylum Chloroflexota; class Chloroflexia; order Chloroflexales; family Chloroflexaceae; genus Chloroflexus; species Chloroflexus sp. The sequence goes on along the minus strand of NZ_JBWGQH010000022.1, from coordinate 9,160 downwards.
TGCCGACGAGATCGATAAGCTGATCGGTCTGTCGGTAGGGGCCGATGATTATTTGACGAAGCCGTTTAGCCCGCGCGAACTGGTGGCACGGGTTAAAGCTATTTTACGCCGTAACCGCACGGCCCGTGTGCTCGACGTTCATCAACGCCCGGTTTTGCAATTTGCCGGTCTGCTGATCGATCCCGAACGTCGGGAGGTGGAGCATAATGGGGTACGAGTGGATCTGACGCCGCGTGAATTTGATCTCCTCTATACGTTGGCGAGTTATCCGGGCCGGGTGTTTACCCGAGAAGAGCTGCTGCAACGGGTGTGGGGGCCCGATTTTGCCGGTATTGATCGAGTGGTTGATGTCCATATCGGGACGTTGCGGCGCAAACTTGATGATGACCAACACGGTACACCGCTCGTGCAGACGGTGCGTGGCGTAGGGTATAAGTTTGTCGGCGGCGCACGATCATGAAATGGCTACACCAACTCCGCTGGAAGCTGTTCGTTTCCCACCTGATTATTGTGCTGATGGCGTATGTGGTCCTCCTGGTCACTGCAAATGTGTTGGCTAATCTGGGTCTAACCGGTTTTGCCCCGTTGACGCTTGGCGCTGCTGCAGCCGAAACGGGGCAGCTCGGTGCAGGTACGGTCAGTACGACCAATGCGTTGCAAGAACAATTTCAGTCAGTGATCCAGCAATCGCTCTTGATTAGTGGCTTTGCCGCCCTTGCTGCTGCCGTGGTTGTTAGTCTATTTGTCTCGCGACGGATCGTCGAACCGATTCAAACATTGTCGCAGGTCAGTCGCCGGTTGGCACAGGGATTTTACCGCGAACGAACGATCATTTATGCCGATGACGAGATTGCCCAATTGGCGCAGAGTGTGAATCAGTTGGCCGATGCGCTCGATCAAACCGAGCGTCGCCGGTTGGCACTGCTCGCCGATGTGACCCACGAATTGCGGACCCCGCTCGCGACCATTGGCGGCTATATGGAAGGGTTAGTGGATGGGGTGGTGTCAGCAAATCCGGCAACGTTTAATCTGATCTTACGGGAAACACGCCGTCTCCAACGCTTGATCGAAGACCTTGAGTTGCTGTCACGGGTTGAAGCCGGACAATTACCGGTAATTGCGCGAGCTATCGATCTACGACCGGTGATCGAGGCGCAAATTGCTCAGTTTGAACCGTTGTTCAGTAGTAATCAGGTGAACCTCGTCCTTGATGTGCCAGAGCAGGTACCGCAGGTGTGGGCCGATCCCGATCGGGTGGCGCAAGTGTTGATCAATATTCTCGCCAACGCTTATCGCTATACCCCGGCAGGTGGCAGTGTCACGGTCCAAGTACGTGTTGATGATCACGAAGTACGGGTTGCCGTGATCGATAGCGGTATCGGCATCGCTGCCGAGCATTTACCGCATGTGTTTGAACGATTTTATCGCGTAGATAAATCACGTGCTCGGAATAGTGGTGGGAGTGGGATCGGGTTGGCAATTGCCCGTCATCTTATTTATGCGCAAGGTGGTGAGATCTGGGCCGAAAGCGATGGGATCGGAAAGGGTGCGCGCTTTATCTTTACCTTACCCATTGCACCGCAGATGGCAACGGTAACGGTTGATCCCACAATTATGGCAGAAACAGCATGAATGTAAGTTTCTGGATCGGACTTTTTCAGCTTTTTCTCGTGGTTGGTGGTGCATTGGCGGTGTCACTGTTTATCATTGACCGCCTGTTTCCACCAATGCGCCAAGTCCAAGGGAACGTGCCACCAAGGTTTCCGTCTTCGCCACTGACGAGCCGTACCGTGATGGATCCACCACCGCTGCGTTGGCCGGCAGCCCCACCATGGTTAGCGCATTACTGGCGAGAAAACCTCCAACTGGTCGGCCCACTGCTCGTGATCTGGTTGTTGAGTTTTGTCTTGCCGATTGTATTGGCAGCACCGCTCAATCAGATTAGCATTCTGACCGGCTTCCCGCTTGGGTACTATATGGGTGCCCAAGGTTCGCTGATCTGCTTTATAGTGTTGACGATTGTCTACAACTGGCGCATGCGCCTCCTCGATCGCCGCTACGGGTTGGATGCACCACCTACTCCCGAAGACCAAGCCACCTACCGACGCTACTTGACACGATATATCATATTTGCGGTTGGATTATTGTTGTTGATAGCATTGTTCACCGTCTTTGAGACGTTCTTGAACATCCCTGCTGCTCTGATCGACTGGAGTTTTCTCGCGTTGGCCATCGGTTTGTATGCGATCATTGGTATTCGTTCGCGGGCCGATACGCTTGATGCGTACTATGTCGCCGAACGCAAGGTGCCGGGTATCCTGAACGGATTGGCGACCGGCTCGGACTGGATGAGTGCCGCATCGTTCATCAGTATGGCCGGTGCGCTCTATCTGCTTGGCTTTGAGGGGTTGGCGTACATTACCGGTTGGACCGGTGGTTATGTCTTGCTCGCCTTCCTCTTGGCGCCGTATATTCGCAAGTTTGGTCAATACACCCTCGTCGATTTTATTAGTGCTCGCTATCCAGGAGCAGGGGTGCGCGTCATTGCTGCCGTTCTCATCGTTATTATCTGCTTTACGTATGTTACCGCCCAAGTGACCGGGATCGGCATTATTATGAGCCGTTTTCTTGGGTTGAACTACATGGTTGGGGTGATTGTCGGACTGGCCGCCGTCTTGCTCTGCTCTTACCTTGGTGGGATGCAAGCGATTACCTGGACGCAGGGTGTGCAGGGAATTATTCTCGTGGTGGCGTATCTGGTGCCGGTCACGTGGTTGTCGCACAAATTGACCGGTGTGGCGCTACCGCAGGTGATGTATGGTGCAGCGCTGGATAACATTACCCAACTGGAGCAGGTACAGGGCTTACCGAGTTATATCACGCCGTTTAATGACTGGTCGATCTGGAATTATCTCGCTTTGACCCTCTGCTTGATGCTAGGGACAGCCGGGATGCCCCATATTCTGGCCCGTTTCTATACCGTACCGACGGTGCGCGATAGTCGTAGCAGCGTTGCGTGGGCACTGGGCTGGATTTGCGTCCTCTACCTGACCGCACCGGCGTATGCGGCCTTCTCGCGTTGGGCGATCCTTAGCTCGGTCGTTGGGCAACCGGTTACCAACTTGCCCGATTGGGCAAATCGTTGGGCGACAACCGGATTGCTGGCAATTGCCGATCATCCTGATATGGGGGGGAATGGTGACGGTATCTTGCAATATAACGAGCTACGGATCGATCAAGATTTAGTTGTCTTGGCGACTCCGGAGATTGCCGAATTGCCGTCAACCGTCGTGGCACTGGTCGCGGCAGGCGGTATCGCCGCCGCGCTTAGTACCGCCGATGGGTTGCTTATGGTCATCGCATCGGCGGTGGCCCACGATATTTACTATCTTGCGTTGAATCCACGTGCCGGTTCGCGCGAGCGCCTGCTCTTAGGCCGATTGGCGATTTTAGTCGTCGCGATTTTAGCCGCTTTGACTGCACTACAGCGATTGACCATTATTGTACAGTTGGTGGCGTGGGCATTCTCATTTGCCGCTGCAACCATCTTTCCGGTGTTGGTGTTGGGTGTTTTCTGGCGACGTACTAATAGTTATGGCGCAATGGCCGGTATGATCGGTGGCTTTTTGGTGACAGTAGCGTACATGATGATCAGCTATATCAACCCCGATTGGACGATCTTGGGCATTTCAAGCTCGGCTGCCGGGATTTTTGGCTTGCCGGTCAACTTTTTGGTAACGTGGTTGGTTAGCCGGTATACACCTCCACCTAGCCCGGAGGTGCGTGCGCTAGTCGATTATGTACGCTATCCGTAGCATCTGTTGCTTGCGGGAGCGATTATCAGTTTATGGTACGAGAAGGGGCATTGGAGCGTTAACGGAGGCCAATGATGACCACCGCACCACGTTTATTGTGGGAACCACCAACTGAATTGCGCGATCACTGCACGATGCGCACCTTTATGCACTGGCTTGCGCAACGTTACGGCTTGCATTTTGACGATTATCATCGACTGTATCACTGGTCGGTCAATGAATTAGAGACATTCTGGTCGGCATTGTGGGAGTATTACCACATTAAAGCGTATACCCCCTCCACAACGGTTTTATCGAGCCGCGAGATGCCGGGAGCGCGTTGGTTTGTTGGTGCTCGGCTCAATTATGCCGAGCATGTCTTTCGTCATGCGACACCAGACCGCCCGGCGGTGATTGTTGCTTCCGAACGACAGCCACCAACCCCCTTGAGCTGGGCTGAGCTACAGGCACAAACGGCAGCTATCGCACAGACGCTACGCAATGCCGGGGTGGGTCCGGGTGATCGAGTGGTGGCGTATGTGCCGAATACGCACCACGCCTTGATCGGTTGTCTGGCGACGGCAAGCCTCGGCGCTATTTGGTCGAGCTGTTCACCTGATTTCGGTAGCCCAAGCGTGATCGACCGTTTCAGTCAGATTGCACCTAAGGTATTGATCGCGGTTGATGGTTACCAGTATGGCGGCAAACCGTTTGATCGACGTGCCGAAGTAGCAGCAATTCAGGCAGCGCTGCCTAGTCTTGAATTGACGATTGGCATTGCGTATCTTAACCCAACTACCGATTTCGCCGGTTTGCGTGGACCCGTAGTACGATGGGAGGAGGTGGTACAGACCTCTGCCGAGCTACACTTTACACCGGTTGAGTTTAACGAACCGCTGTGGGTGTTGTATTCATCGGGCACGACCGGTCTCCCCAAACCGATTGTGCATAGCCAAGGCGGGATTCTGCTCGAACACATCAAATCACTCGATCTCCATTTCGACATGCGTCCGGGGGATACGTTCTTCTGGTACACCACCACCGGTTGGATGATGTGGAACTTCTTGATCGGTGGGTTGCTCATCGGCGCCGTTCCCATTCTCTACGACGGCAGCCCGGCCTACCCCGATATGGGTGTGCTGTGGCGTTTGGCCGAACAGACAAAGATGCGCTATTTCGGTACCAGTGCCGGCTATATCACTGCATTGATGAAGAGCGGCCTCGAACCGAGAGCGCAGTTTAATCTTAGGACCATTAAAGCTATCGGTTCAACCGGTTCCCCCTTGCCACCGGAAGGGTTTGAATGGGTCTACGACCACATCAAGCACGACGTCTGGCTCGTATCGTACAGTGGTGGAACTGATGTATGCAGTGGGTTTGTCGGTGGGTGCCCCCTTTTGCCGGTCTACAGTGGCGAGATTCAATGTCGCACCCTTGGGTGCAAGGCGGAAGCTTACGACACCGACGGTCACAGTGTGATTGGGGTAATGGGCGAATTGGTTATCACCGCCCCGATGCCTTCGATGCCGATCTATTTCTGGAACGATCCCGACTATACCCGCTATAAAGCCAGCTACTTCGAGCAATACCCTGGGGTCTGGCGGCACGGCGACTGGATTGTCATTAACGAGCGGGGTGGGGTTGTCATTTACGGTCGTTCCGATAGCACAATCAATCGGCAAGGCATCCGGATCGGGACCAGCGAGATTTATCGAGCGGTCGAGACCATCCCAGAAGTTCTGGATAGTCTAGTGATCGATCTTGAAGGGTTGGGTGGACGTTCGTATATGCCGCTGTTTGTGGTGTTGCGTGAAGGGGTCACACTCGATGATGATTTGCGACAGCGTATCAAGCAAACGATTCGGACGAACCTCTCGCCCCGCCACGTCCCCGATGACATTTTCCAGATTGATGCCGTACCGGTTACGCTCAGTGGGAAGAAATTGGAAGTGCCGATCAAGAAGATTTTGCTGGGGGTCCCGGTTGAACAAGCAGCCAATCCCGACTCGCTACGCAATCCCGAGTCACTCCAGTTTTTTGTTCGTTTGGCACAAACATTCGCCGCGAACAAGCCTGCCTAGAGCCTGGTATGCACGTCAGAGATAAACGCAGTATGCGTTCCGCCTGACATGCATCCCCGATCCAAGCGAAGGGAGCGACGAGGCATCGGCCTTTGTCGCTCCCTTTGTCCAGGACAGCGCACGCCGGCGATGACGGGTATCACCGCCACAGTACGGGCCACGTGGACAGTTGATCCGCTGGGCTAGTCGCTGACGGTGGTCGGCAGGCCCGCCAACAACCAGGAACGCGCGCAGGCGGTGCGCGGTGCAGGTCGCAACATCGCCGCCTGGACGGAACCGCTCCCCGCCGTCACGGGCGAGTCGGGCGACATAACGTTCGTCGTCCAGGGCGATCCGGGGAAACCACCGGCGGCCGACGACCACGCCAACGGCATACGGTGGGAGGTCTTCACCGGTATGACGCCACTCGCGGCGTCATACCGCTGCCACACCGCCGGATCGTTGCGCGCGGTGTCGCCTGGATGACGCGCGGTCACCGGCCAGCACACGATGATGCGCGGTTGCCGGAGATCGTGGCGGGAGGGCATGGTCGAACGGAGATTCTAGACGCTCGGAGGTAGGTGCGACGCACCGGTCGTCCTCGTGCAGGCGGTTGACGGTGTGTGGTGGTCACGGTGCCGGCTGGGGCGGGGCCGGCTTCATGGCTGGGAAGCTCGCGGGCTGCGCAGGCGCTGCGCGGCGGGTGGTCGGCCGTTCAGGGAGTGGTGGGTGGTGCGGATGTCGTAGCCGGCCTGGAGCAGATGGGTGGCGAAGGAATGGCGGAAGGTGTGAGGGGAGATGGGTTTTTGGAGAGGCCGCTGGCAGGGAAAAGGTATTGCCAGATGAGTTCGCGGGAGGCGTTAGGGTATTTGCGGGCAAGGGCTTCGGCGTGGGTGAGGACGGTGAGAAGGGTTTTGGATTTTCGGCGCGGATGATGTCGGTAGGGAATTCGATTTCCTGGTGGAGGACGTGGCGGTAGAGGAAGAGGATGGCGGAGAGGGCTTGATTTTGGGTAGAAGCGGAGAGGTTTTTTTCGCGGCGAGGTAGGTAATGAAGGCTTGAATTTCATCGGCGCCCATGTCTTTGGGGTGGCGTTTGTGGTGAAAGAGGATGAAGCGTTTGATCCAGTCGTTGTAGGTTTGTTCGGTGCGGTAGGAGTAGTGATTAAGGCGGATGGCGTCGGAGACCTGGTCGAGGAGTTTGCGTGGGGGTTTTTGTTCCACAGTGTTTTGACTTTTGAGAGGGGGGTGTGTATAGTGCTTTCACTGGATTTTAACTCATTCTGTCTAAAATCCCAAGCGGTTTGGGGGGTTAGACGGAAGGAGTAATCTACAAAAGATTAGACGGAAGTCCGCATAACCACTAGTTAGCCAGCCCCAGCGCGTTGGAGAGAATTATGCCAATACCAGATTTCCAAACGATCATGCTTCCACTCTTGCACTGTTTTAGTGATGGACAAGAGCACTCCATCCAGGATTTGATGAGCACCCTTGCTGAGAAATTCTCTCTTAGCGAAGATGAGTTAAACACGCTGTTACCTAGCGGCAAGCAGACTATCTTTTACAATCGAGCAGGTTGGGCCAGAACTTATTTGACCAAAGCGGGGCTTCTTGAAATGTCGCGCCGCTCATATTACAGAATAACTGAGCGTGGTAAGCAAGTGCTGGCGAGTAATCCACCACGAATCGACATGAGATTTCTTGAGCAATTTCCTGAGTATGTTGAATTCCGAGAGCGCGAAGGGGTGCGTCGCAAACCCAAAGCAACAGGAGCCGATGAAGAAGAGAAAACACCAGAAGAAACCCTTGAAGATGCCTATGAAGAAATACGAAACGATTTAGCTCAAGAATTGTTGGTTTTGGTCAACCAAAGCACTCCTGCGTTTTTTGAACGCCTTGTGGTTGAGCTTCTTGTCAAGATGGGATACGGAGGTTCGCGTCGTGATGCGGCAAGAGCAGTAGGGCAAGTAGGCGACGAGGGGATAGATGGCATTATTGATGAAGATAGACTTGGGCTTGACACCATCTATATACAAGCCAAGAAATGGGACAATGTTGTGGGGAGACCTGAGATACAAAAGTTTGTTGGTGCGCTTATGGGGAAACGAGCAAAGAAAGGGATCTTTATTACGACCTCATCATTTTCTGCAGAGGCTGCGGCCTATGTATCGAGTATTGATGCTAAGATTGTGCTGATTGACGGAAAACGTCTAGCCGAGTTGATGATAGACTACGATGTAGGTGTCACGCCAGTCACAACTTATCAGATCAAACGAGTTGACTCGGACTATTTTGGCAACGGGTAAAAAGGGTTGGCTAACATGCGCTTCCAGCCGATGCCTCCTGCGCTCGGCGCGGCTGAAGCGCAAGCCGTTCGCGGCTCTCTGGCAGGGTAGTGTTTGCCGGGGATGGCGCGGGTCACCGCCTACGGGGATGGGCCGGTCGGGCCAGGTCCGCCGGGCCAGCCGCAGGAGCATGGCGTTGCGGCACCGTGGATGGGAACCGCCGCGAACACTGCGTTGAAGCTGACCCGAGTTGCCCGGCCGGTGGTGGGGGGTGCGTGCACGGAAGTTGGTGGGCCAGTCGTGCGAAGTCCGGGACGGGCAGCTTAACTCCGCCGTTGGGCACACAAACGCCTGTTCCATCTCAAATCACACAAAGGAGGTCAAGATGAAAACCAAAATCTCTGTCGCATCGGTTCTGGTGCTTGTCCTGGCCGTCCTCGCGGCCTGGACCGTATCCGCCCAGGGACCCCAGCCGCCCCGACCGCCGGAGCGGCCGGCGCCTCCGCAACCGCTCCCGCCCTGGGAACCGGAGTTGGGCAAGCCCTTCGGCCCGCTGCCCGCTCCCCTCGTCCATACTGCGGGAGAGGGGCCGGGGCTTGCCCTGAGCGCGGCCGAAGGGATAAGTGCCAGTTCCCTCCCCCTCGGCCAGCCGGGGCTATCGTTCCGGTATGTGCAGACGTTCGGGGTAACCCAGGAGCCGTTCACTGAAACCAACGACCACTTCTACTGGGTGGAGGGCGTTGGCACGGTGGGCAACAACGTCTGGATCGCCGACCTGGTGGCCCACCGCGTGGTCAAGTTTGACTCCTCCGGCAATTTCCTCACCAAGATCGGCAAGGCGGGCGTCATCGACTATACCGGCACGGCCCTTGCACGCATCACCGACGTGGCCGAGGACAGCAGCGGCAACGTCTGGGTGGTGGACGCGGGGGCGTCGCACGTCGTCAAGTACAACAGCAGCGGCCAAAAGATCGGCGAACTGGGCCGAGCGTGGAACCCCGGCTCAGCCAACGACCGCTTTG
>NZ_JBWGQH010000021.1:67210-74997 GCF_056331925.1 Chloroflexus sp. | reverse complement strand
GAGCGCAGCGAGAAATCTGCCAATCCGGTGCACTCCGCTCACCGTGACCAAGTTAAAGATGTCTCGCTTCGCTCGACATGACACAGGGAGGATGACGTGCGGCGCTCACCATCCCACGGCCCGGTAGTCACCTTTTGTCATTTGTCACTCACCTTTTGTCCTTTCGAGCGGAGCGAGAAATCTTGCCATCCGATACACTCCGATGCTCCCCTTTTGTCCTTTCGAGCGGAGCGAGCAATCTTGCCATCCGATGCACTCCGATGCTCCCCTTTTGTCATTTCGAGCGCAGCGAGAAATCTGCCAATCCAGTGCACTCCGCTCACCGTGACCGGCTCTAAAGATGTCTCGCTTCCCGAATGCTGAGCATCCAAAGGTGTCCTTACCAAAGCGGCGGTTCAAAAATCTTGAGCGCCAGAATAATGATGACCAGTAAGCCTATGGTGACGCCAACCTGATTGGAACGGCGCGCTAGCGTCTGATACTCCGGGTTGCCGCTCCCTTTGGCATCAAGCGTCTTGATTTGCCGGCTCAGCAAGGGAGTGTAGACCCCATATGCTAACGCCATTGCTACGAGATAAACCGCGATTGCCACCCACAAAAACGGTGCAACGTTTTTACCCATGGCAATCATAAGTACGCCGGTGATGCCTCCGATGAGATAGCACGGATTGGCAACGTAGTCGTCGATGAACTTGACGCCGCGCAGCGCAAACGGCAAGTTAGCAGAATCGTGCGTGCCGCGGGCGATTCAGATAGCGTAACTGGCGTTCAAACCAACTGCGGTCGTTGTAGTGACGATATGTAGAAAGACCAGCAGTGTGTAGATGAGAGGATTTGCTCCTTCCGGTGGTGGATGCATAGGCGTTTCTCCGTTTGACGGACAGGTTATGCCGAAACTATAATGGAACAATCCTGGATGATCTATGTTGATCTATCCAAATTCCTTTGCCAATCGTCTATTCGTTGTGGATGCATTAACCCAAATCCTTGATACGTTACGCCTTAGGAGCAGTGTCCACTGCCGTTCCGAACTTGGATCGCCGTGGGGGCTGCATGTTGCGCCGCGTGCGTGCGCGGTCTTTCACGTACTACATCGTGGCAACGGCTATGTGCGGTTAGCAAGCGACGATACTCTGCTGTCGTTATGCGAAGGAGATGTGCTGCTCTTACCGTATGGCGATGAGCATATCCTCTGCGAAACACCTACCGCACCGCTCTTCCACAATCTTGAGCTGGATTAGTGGGGAGAATGTGCTTTGATGCGCTGGAGTGATCGCCCAACCGCGATCGTGTTGTGTGGAACATTCGATGTTGAGCAACGCGAGCTACTGCCAATCTTGCAACAAATGCCCCGTCTCATTCATATTCTGCGCAGTGAAGCCGGTGCGCTTGCCGGTGTGCTGGCGCTGATGGCCGCAGAAGCCGAAGCGGCGCGGCCTGGCAAAGAGGCTGTTTTGCGCCGGTTGACCAATATTTTGTTCATTCAGATCATCCAGCGCTGGGTTGAGTTGCAAGGTGTGGAGCGTTGCGGCTGGCTTGGCGCGCTGCACGATCCGCTGATCGGCAAGGTGCTCAGCCTCATCCACAGCCAGCCCCAGCAGCCGTGGACAGTCGCCGCGTTAGCGCGGTCAGTGGCTTGCTCGCGATCGGCCTTTGCTGCTCGTTTCTCTGCCCTGACTGGCGAAGGGCCAATCGTCTATCTCACCCGTTGGCGCATGCAACTGGCTGCTCGGTTACTGGCCGAACATCCCCATGCGCGGGTAAACGAGGTTGTCGAACAGGTTGGCTACCATTCGGAAGCGGCTTTTAGCAAAGCGTTCAAACGTGCAATGGGAGTCGCGCCGCGTAAGTATCGGCAATAAAGGCTGCGAATAGCCACCAAACGCCACAAACGACGCAAGATATAGCGTGTATATTGTGCCGCTTGGGCCTTGTTGCGGCGACGCCACTTGTGACTCTTTTGTCGTTTTGTGTCTATTCCAACCCATTCCGCGCAGCAAGCTTCGTCATCCTAGCCCGGTCTCCGCCGGGCCGGCAGTTCCTGCTCACCATTTTTGTTACTTGTGGTACTATACAAAAATTAAGGCAGTGATGCCCGTCGCCGTGACGGGCATTTTTGTATCTTTGAGCCAGAAAACGAGGTGAAGGGTATGTCCGTTGGGGTGGCTTATACGCTGACCTTGCGCTGCCAAATCGAAAATCGGCCCGGTATGTTGGGCCGGCTCACGACCCTGATCGGCGAGGTTGGCGGCGACATCGGCGCAATCGATATTGTTCGCGCTGAACGTAACTTTCTTGTGCGCGATATTACTGTGCGCGTACAAGATGAACAGCACGGCGAGCAACTGGTAGCCGCAATCAATACGCTGCAAAACATTAAAGTGCTTCAGGTGAGCGACCGTGTCCTCCTTACCCACCTCGGCGGTAAGCTTACTACCCAGAGCCGGGTTCCGCTAAAAACTCGTGATGATCTCTCCCTGGCCTACACGCCCGGCGTGGCTCGTGTCTGCCGTGCAATCGCCGACGATCCTGAAAAGGTCTATTCACTCACGTGGAAAGGGAATAGTGTTGCCGTGGTCAGCGATGGTTCGGCGATCCTCGGTTTGGGCAATCTTGGCCCCGAAGCGGCGATGCCGGTGATGGAAGGCAAGGCGATTCTGTTTAAAGAGCTGGCCAATATCGATGCGGTACCGATTTGTCTCCGCTCACAAGACCCCGACATTATCGTACAGACGGTTGAACAGATTGCACCGAGCTTTGGTGGCATCAATCTCGAAGATATTGCTGCCCCCAATTGCTTTATCGTCGAGGGCCGACTGGAAGAGAGCCTTGATCTGCCGGTGATGCACGACGATCAGCACGGTACTGCGGTGGTAGTGCTGGCTGCCCTCCGCAATGCCTTGCGTCTTGTGGGCAAAACGCTGGCCGATGTGCGGGTAGTGGTGAATGGCGTCGGCGCTGCCGGCACCGCCATTATTCGCACACTGCTCGAAGCCGGCGTCGGTGAGATTACGGCAGTGGATCGGTTCGGGATTTTAGCTGAGGGTGACTACGCCCGTCAGACGCCAATGCAACGCATTATCGCTTCCCTCACCAACCGTGAGCGTCGGCGGGGCGATTTGACCGTCGCTCTCCACGGCGCCGATGTGTTCATCGGAGTGTCGAGAGGGAATATTCTCACCCCCGACCACATGCGCTCGATGAGTGCTGACCCAATCGTGTTTGCATTGGCCAATCCCATTCCTGAGGGTGATCCCGACATGCTGCGCCAGTACGCGCGTGTGGTTGCAACCGGACGGAGCGATCAGCCGAATCAGATCAATAATGTGCTCAGTTTTCCCGGCATCTTTCGTGGTGCGCTTGATGTCAATGCCCGCCGTATCACCTCGGCGATGCGTCTCGCTGCTGCTGAGGCGTTAGCAAATGCGGTTTCCATTGAGGAGATGAACGAAGACTATATCGTGCCGAGCGTCTTTAATCGCCAGATTGTACCGGCCATTGCAAGTGCGGTGGCACAGGCTGCCATCGCCGATGGGGTGGCGCGTCGCAATCATTTGCCAGGCGATTAGCGGGTGATAATGCTTCACCACGGGGACCATGGGGCGCATACCGCGCCCCGTGCCTATCTCCTAATCGTCTTGCAACCAAGTGCGCCACGCCGCTTCGAGTGTTGCCAGATCGACACCGTAGACACCGTGATAGTCGGCACTTCCAACTACACCGTTACCACTGCGGTAAACAACTTCGAAGGTGTCATGCCCGTATGTAACGAGTAAGTACTCGACAAAACTAGCCCATTGGTAGTAGAGCATGTTCATCTCGGCAGCCGGCTTACCTAGATGAGTAGCGATCAGTGGTAGAGGTGCTTGCCCGCCGAGAAAAGTGCGAAAATCCTGCGCTCCACTGAGCCAATACCGACCTGCATCCCACGTTGCCCACCCTTCGAGTAGGATCGGGTCGCTACGCAGATGAGCTTCGCCAAAGTGATCGTGAGCGAGCTGATGCACAAACTCGTGGGCAAGAATGTTGACGGCGCGGTCCGGTGGGATGGCGGCGCACGTAGTGACGTGTACTTCGCGGGTTTGGGTATAGGCGGCGCCGTGCAAGGCGCATTGCGGGTCTGCAAGGATCTGCACCGTGATCGGCCCCACCGGCGCTGTGCCGGTGCGTGCGCTAACGTACTCCAGTGCCGTGACCAGCTCCGCCGTAATCGCGTCGAGGCTGGCATCGCTTGGCAGTGCCTGTGGCGCAACGCTGATCCGCAGAGTGTCAGCCTGTACCGGCAGCATTGACCGGCCGATCGCCGGCGCGGCCCCGCCCCCGCTGAAATCAGCGACCAGCGGGGCGAGGCGGCGCGGCTGATGGGCGCGACTAATGGTGATCACCGCCGCCGCAACGATCACGACGATGGCGATGATCAGCCAGCGTGTTCTTAGCGTAAGTGTCACTGGTAGCCTTTCGTAGGCGATACTGTGCTCGTGCGTCGCTACTCGCTGATCACCTCGTATTGCGCCCGTTCACTGGTGTGCGGCGTGACCGCAATCACCACCAATACCCCGTGCTCGCCGTTGTTTAAGGTTGCCGTCGCAACGCCATCGGCATTGACCGTCAGCGGCTCCACCGTGATCTGGCCATCGGTCGCCGTGCGCACCAGCCGTAATTCCCATTGCTGCGGTAGATCGCCATCGACTCGCACAAACCCTGCTGCCTCCCAGCCATTATCACCCTCTTCGACGGTATCACGAAAACCGATTTCGGGGATGGTAATGTTGTCAATCAAGATACCAGGTGCATGCACCCCTTGATCGTTGATCGACCAAAAGCGCAGCAACACCTCTTGCCCGGCAAACGGCGTCAGATCCATCTGCTCGCTCACCCAGCGCCCGCGCAAGCCGTCTTCAACATTGGCCTCCGGTCTCCCCGAAACACCGGTCAGACCGTGACCATAATTCACCCCCTGCGGATCGTAGTCGGTCGTCCACTTGCCGGGTAGGGTCTCCCATGTCCACCCGCCGTCAGTCGAAACAGTGACGAAGGCGTAGTCATAGTCGTCTTCGATCTCGAACCACGTGTCGAAGGTGAGTATCGCTGAACTGACCCCACGTAGATCGATCTTGCGCGTGAGCGTCGCAATACTATCATCACTGCGGTTACTCCACCATGCGTATCGTCCCCGTGGCATCTGTCCGGCGATGCGCACGGTAGTGTCGCCACGGAAGGTTACTGAGCGCGTATTCGATGGTAATGCAAGGTAATCCACGCCGAACTGCACAATATCGTCTTGGTATCGCCGATTGATCGGTGTTGGGCGTACTGTATGCGGCAGGAGATTCCTCAATTCGGTACCGGTGTCGTAGGTGTAACGACCATCGCCTACCCGCGGGTCGTTGAGTAAGTTGGCAACGGCCCAGTCAGTCATGATCTGCCGAAAGTGCGTAATATCGGGTCGGACACGTGTGGCTAACTCGACGAACGCTTCGAGATTGTTACCGGCGTTGGCCCGAATCAACGGGCGTAACTGGTCTTGACCGGTGTATTGGGCATAGATGTAGCGCATAAAGAGATGAGCAGCGCCGTAATGCACGCCTGACTGGCCGGGCGCAAAGCCCCACCCGGTCAATTGAATGTCGGTATTGCTTAGGTAGAGCGGAATGAAGCCTTCGCTCTGAAAGCCGTTGAGGTCTTCGGCCAATTGTGACATTCCCTCATTGAGCCACAAGGCACTACCCGGCTGTTCGTTCTGATGGATCATGTGTTGAAATTCGTGGGCCAGCACGTCGAGATAGGTATCGCTATCGAACGGCATCAGCTCGATGTTCATAAAGAACATCTCACGCTCATTGCTGTAGCGGTTGACCTGTTTCGGTAATGAGTCGCTCGACGAATAATAACCGAGGATCTGACGACTGCGCTCTACCGCGTTCAGAATGGTAATCCGGTTGTCACCGTCAACCCCGGGTTGCACCTCACTGCCGAAGATCTCGCGGGTACGCGGGTAAATCTCTTGTTCAAAGGTACGTGCAGCACGTTCCAGTGCATCCTGATCGAAAGGCACGCCGGTTTCGACGTACATCAACACCACCGGCCCAATGTAGCGTAGCTCAGCAGTGATTTCGTATTGGCTATCGTTACTAAAATCGGTTACAAAAAAAGATCGGCGTTCGCCAAGCTGTACGTCAAGAGGTGTAGTACGCGCTACATGGGGGCAATCCTCTGATGCCAGCCGACACGTGCCGAGTTGGCGGGCTAGCTCAACTTGATCGCGCGGCAGACGAGCAGCCGCATCGATCAGTGCGATTTCATTTACGTCGTTGTTCGGTGTGGGAGTAACCATCGCTACCGGCGTCGGTGGTGGTGGCGGAGCATGGATGGTACCGGTAGCAGATCGAGGTGTCGCCGTAGGTCGGTAGTCTTCCGATGGTCTCTCGACCGATGGCATACAGCCGGTGATTAGGGTGAGTGCAATAATAAGAAGGAATCGTCTCATAATGAAGCCGTTAGGATACAGATCGGTAGGTCGGAATGGGCCACATCCCGTGTTAGCAGGTTCTGCGGCTCATACTACCTGCATTGTACTGTAAAATGGGCGCCACTCGCCATTGAGTGACGCCCACTGAAGGGGGAAGGATGGAATCTATGTCAACGCGCTGTGTGAGTGTTAGGCAACGATGGCGGTGTTCCCGCTACGGTTAGCCATTGCCCGCAACCGCGAGATACGCTTGTGCGTCTCTGGGTGCGTGCGGAACAGGTTTGCCAATCCACCCAACATTGGGTTAACGATGTAGAGATGCGCTGTTGCCGGACGTGCTTCTTCCATTGGCATACGACCGGCGGCCCACTCGAGCTTCTCAAGTGCGCTGGCAAGCGGCAACGGATTGCCAAGAATTTGTGCGCCACCGGCATCAGCCATGTACTCACGCGAGCGCGAAATCGCCATCTGGATAATCAGTGCCATAATCGGGGCTAACATAGCGGTCAGGATGCCACCGACCAGCCCGGCGATACCGCCATCTTCCTCCTCATCACTGCCGCCCAATCCGGCAAATATCATTCCCCACATCACCATATCGGCCAGCATCCCAATGGCGCCGGCAATCGTCGCGGCAATTGACGAGATCAGTGTATCGCGGTGCTTGATGTGGGCCAGCTCGTGTGCAATCACGCCGGCTAGCTCCTCACGTGTCAGCAAGCGAGCAATCCCGGTCGTTACTGCTACGGCACCGTGCGCCGGATCTCGTCCGGTCGCAAAAGCGTTGGGTGCATCAGTATCGATAATATAGACGCGCGGCTTGGGTATCCCGGCTCGCCGTGACAGCTCCTCGACCATTGCGTGCAATTCAGGTGCTTCGTCTGGGCTGACTTCTTGCGCCCCACTCATCTTGAGGGCAAGCGTGTCGGAAAACCACCAAGCTCCCATATTCATCACGACGGCCAGCACAAACGCAATAATCATACCGATCTGTCCACCGACCGCGCCACCAATTGCGATGAACAACCCGGTCAATAGACCGAGCAGGCCAACAGTCTTTAAACTATTTACCAACATTGTCATAACGCTGCCTCCACAGCCGTTCTATATTCAGCACAATATCGCACAGTTGCAGAGCTAGTATAGCGAGCCAAGCTGTGAAGGCCAAGGGGGGGCTTTCCTCTGCGAATGGGGAGAAGTTCCCAATGTTCGTATGGAACGCGCTCTTTCAGTTAACACCGCGGGGCAGCCCTCCAACGTGGGGTGGGAATGGCCCCCTCTGCGACCTCTGCGCGCTCTGCACCTTTGCGTTTCTTGC
>NZ_JBWGQH010000021.1:0-67111 GCF_056331925.1 Chloroflexus sp. | reverse complement strand
CTGATGATTTATCACAGCCTAACCCTAGTACGGGATGGACTCCTCTGCGACCTCTGCGCGCTCTGCACCTTTGCGTTTCTTGCTGATGATTTATCACAGCCTAACCCTAGTACGGGATGGACTCCTCTGCGACCTCTGCGCGCTCTGCACCTTTGCGTTTGGGTGGGGCACACTGCCGTGGGGCACACTGCCGTGGGGCACACTGCCGTGGGGCACACTGCCGTGTGCCCCTACTGCGTCTTTGCGATTACCGCAATTCTGGTGGTGGTACCAATCCGCGTTGGACGGCTACAATGGCCGCCTGAGTACGATTACTCACCCCAAGCTTCTGAAAAATCTCGCTCAAGCGGTTACCGACCGTCTTTTCGGCAAGGCTCAGCTTCAGCGCAATCGCTCGGTTATCGTCACCTTGGGCAACGAGCGCCAGAATATCCCGTTCACGCGGGGTCAGCACCTCATGCAGCGCCGGTGCGTTATCGTTGCGTCGCAGCAGATCGAGCACGCGCGCCGCAGCACTGCTGGCCAACGCCGCCTCACCGCGATACACAACGTGAATCGCCTCGATCAGCTCTGACGCATCTGCATCTTTCAGCAGATAAGCATTGGCACCTGCCCGTAACGCTTCGAGCACGGTCTGCTCGTCGCGGTGCATCGTTAGCACGACGCAGCGGGTGTGGGGACTGACATGCCCGATCTGGCGCGCCGCCTCAATGCCGGTCATGACCGGCATTGAAACATCGAGGAGCGCAACATCGGGTTTTGTCGTTTTCGCCGCTTCGACTGCTGCTGCACCATCACGCACTTCGGCGACAACCTGGAACCCACCTTTGCGCTCAAGGATCTCACGCAGGCCTTGCCGGAACATGGTATGGTCATCAGCAATCAGAATCGTGATCGGATTACTCATAGCTTCCCCGTTGGTGTTGGTTATTGACTATGAGCATCTTACCACGAGTGCCGTTGATAGGGCAGGGGAATATGCCCGCTTCTTCTATCTTGCATTATGTCTCTTCACTCTCCAAAATCCCTTCGAGTCGTGAGGGTTGTGGTGCTGCTTGTCCTTGCCGGCCAAAATCGCCGCGACGGAACACAATCTTGCCGCCAGCCATCGTCAACATCACCTGTCCCTTCAACCGTTGGCCGCGTAGCGGCGTGTTACGCCCACGTGACCGGAAGTGATCGGGGTCTACCACCCAGCTCCGCTCAGGATCGAAGATCACGATATCGGCGGTTGCCCCGGGCCGCAAGTTCGCCGGCGACCGGTTGAGTACCTGCGCCGGCCCCTCGGTGAGTTTCGCAATCAGGTTGACAATATCCATCTCACCGCGATGAACGAGAGTCAGCGTAAGGGCCAGTGCCGTCTCCAGACCGCTGATGCCGGGTGGGGCAATCCCATACTCGCACTCACGGTCAACACGTGCGAGCGGCGCGTGATCAACTGCAATCGCATCGATCACGCCATCACGCAAGCCGGCCACCAACGCTTCCACATGTTCAATGCTGCGTAAGGGCGGTTCAACCCGCGTTGAACTGTCGTATGGCGGTAATAGGCTTGGCTCAAGCCACGATGGTAAGCTCAGATCGGGATGGGCGCCGGCGCGGCTGGTTTCGATCTCGTTTCGCTCTTCCAACCAGCCCAGCAGCCAGCGGTCGGTCAGCGTCAGGTGGTGCGGCGTCACTTCTGCCGTCACCCGCACTCCACGCGCGCGTGCAGCTCGGATCAGTGCGACGCTGCCGGCTGTGCTCACTCGGCTGATGTGCAAATGAGCGCCGGTCGCTTCGGCGAGAGCAATATCGCGGGCTACAATGGCCTCTTCGGCGGCCGCAGGGATGCCCGGTAGACCTAAACGTACACTCACTGCCCCTTCATGGGCGACGCCACCGGCAGCCAACGACGGGTCTTGACACGTCACCATCACCGGCAAATTGAGCGCTGCCGCATACGATAACGCATGCCGCATAAGCGCTGCGTCGGCGATGGTCCGTCCACCGTCACTAAACGCAATACAGCCAGCTTCGGCCAGTTCGCGCATCTCGCTCAACATACGCCCTTCGTTTCCCAACGTCAACGCGCCGATCACATCGATCCGCACACTCCCAAAGTGCGCGACCAATTCACGCAACTGCCGAATCGCCGCCGCGTTATCCGGGGTGGGGTGCGTTGTGGGACGGGCGCACAGCGTGGTAAAGCCGCCAACGGCTGCTGCCGCGCTCACACTGCTAATCGTCTCTCGATGTTCTTCGCCCGGCTGTCGCAGGTGGGTGTGGAGATCGGTAAAACCCGGTGCGACGACACAGCCACGAGCGTTAATTACTTCCACGTCCGGCCCGATGGGTTCGCGATCGCTGTGGAGATCGGCCAGATCGTACAATCGTTCAACTTTGCCGTCGGCGACCAAAATATCACCGATAGTTGCCACTCGGTTGGCCGGATCGATAATTGTGCCGTTTTTTATGAGATACCGCATCGTTTTCACCTCTCAACCGGCCATTCGGTACAGTAACGCCATTCGCACGGCGACACCGTTGGTTACCTGTTCCTCGATGACTGCCGTTGCAGATGTAGCGACTTCAGGAAAGATTTCGATCCCTTCATTCATCGGCCCAGGATGCATCACAATTGCATGTGCTGGTAGGCGCGCAAGGCGTTCGGCAGTGAGACCGTATATGCGGGTATATTCGCGTAACGCCGGCAACAAGCCGTGTTGCATACGCTCTTTCTGCAACCGGAGCGCCATTACCACATCGGCCTCGGCCAAGAGCGGATCGAGGTTGTAGGCAATGCGCACTGTCGGCCATGTGGCCGTCCAAAATGCCGACGGCCCGATCAGTGTCGGTGGCCCACAGAGGGTTACGCGCGCACCAAGCTGGGTAAGCCCCCACAGGTTTGAACGCACGACCCGACTGTGCAGAATATCACCCACGATCACCACATTCAGATCGCGGATCTGACCATGGTGCCTGCGCATCGTGTAGAGGTCGAGCAGTGCTTGGGTAGGATGGGCATGGCGACCATCCCCCGCATTGATCAACGCACCACGAAAATGACGAGCAACCAGGTATGGTGCTCCCGACTGACTGTGCCGCATCACAATGATGTCGGCTCCTAATGCTTGGAGGGTGCGCACCGTATCAACCAGTGACTCACCCTTTTCTACGCTACTGCCACGTGCCGTAAAGGCGACGACGTTGGCCGACAACGCACGCGCTGCTAGCTCAAACGAGATCCGGGTGCGCGTGCTCTCTTCAAAGAACATATTGACTACCGTCTTGCCACGTAAGGCCGGTACCTGCTTGATCTCGCGGCTAAGCACCTCACGCATGCTTTCAGCAGTCTCTAAAATCTCCTCGATCTCGGTGGCAGTAAAGTCGTCGAGATCGATGGCGTGGCGGCGTCGTTCAGTCATTGTTCGTACCTCGCAGAATGACAACTTCATCAACCCCGTCGGTTTCGCGCAGGCGAACCTTGACCCGCTCCGACAGCGAGGTTGGCACGTTTTTACCGACATAATCGGCCCGAATCGGTAATTCACGATGACCACGGTCGATGAGGACGGCCAGTTGAATGCGGGCCGGACGACCCAGATCGGCAATCGCGTCGAGGGCTGCCCGTACCGTCCGCCCGGTGAACAGTACATCATCGACCAGCACGACCGTTTTGCCGGTTATATCCGTCGGGACATCCGTTTTGTACACGCGCGCCGCCGGCCCACGTAGCTTTAGATCATCACGGTAGAGCGTAATATCGAGTTGACCGACCGGCACCCGTGTTCCCTCAAAGTCGGCAATCGCAGCAGCGATCCGTTCGGCCAGTGGTACTCCCCGACTGCGAATCCCGACGAGGACGACATGCTGCAAACCACCGTTACGTTCATCAATTTCGTGGGCAATGCGTACCAGTGCTCTGCGTATTTCGTCGGCTGATAATATCTGTTTCTCGTTGCTCATGCCTTCCTCCGCAATGCCACATCCGGCAGATTTTGCCAACAAAAAACCCCTTGCCCGCCGGAACGGGGCAAAGGGAGCACGGCAGTTGGGGCCGGTTCAAACGCTGGTTCATACTCAGTTCACTCCTTCACAGCCTCACGGGGCTGTATTAAAGGTTGCATTATCGTACCACGGGCCGCCACGTGCGTCAATGGTTATCGGGAAAACTTCCCGCTATCGTTGAGGGAGAAACATGGTACCATAGCGATAGGTAAATGTTTAGGGTAGAACATTCGTGCGCCTCTGTGGCGCCTCGCCGGAGATAATCGTATGCCGCGAGTGCTGATTTTACACGCGTCAGTAGGAACCGGTCATAAACGTGCTGCCGAAGCGCTGGCCGCCGCCTTTAGCCGTCGTCAGCCTGGTGAAGTGCGTGTCGAGGATGTCCTCGATCACACCTCCCGTCTCTTTCGCTTCGCATATGCTCGTTCCTATCTTGAATTGACCGATCGCGCGCCGTTGGTATGGGGCTATTTTTACACACAAACGAACGCCGACCCCAATCTAGCCGAGATCACCAACAATATTCGCAAGTTGGTTGAAAGTATCGGGACGAACGGCCTGAAAGAGGTCTTACGCGCCTTTCAGCCCGATGTTATTATTTGTACCCATTTCTTGCCGATGGAGCTGCTGGTCAGCTATAAACGTAGTGCGCGCCTGACCGAACCGGTCTACTGCGTTATTACCGATTACGCCGCCCATACCTTCTGGACGTACACCGAAATCGATGGCTATTTCGTCGGTGATGAACAGACACGCGCACAGCTCATCGAGCGTGGTGTTAGCCCACAGCAAGTGGTTGTGAGCGGTATTCCGATCGATCCATGCTTCGCCCAACCGAACGATAGCCGTGAAGCCCGGATACGTCGTAACCTGCCGCCAGAGGCGACGGTGGTGACGCTGTTTGGTGGTGGGGTTGACGATGATCACGTGCGGCTGATCGTTAGCCAACTTCTGCAAAGTCCACTAAAGGCGACGCTGGTGGTGGTCGCCGGGCGTAATACGACCCTGGTCGAGTCGTTAAGCGATTTTATTTCAACCCCGAATATCGATCTGCGGGTCTTGGGATTTATCGATTATGTCGATGATCTGATTACAGCGAGCGATTTGGTGATTACGAAAGCGGGTGGGCTGATCGTGAGCGAGATTCTCGCCCGGGGTACACCGATGATTATCATTGATCCTATTCTCGGCCAAGAGGAGTGGAACGCCGATTACGTCGTTAGTACCGGTAGCGGGATCCAATTGCGCATGTGCGAATCGACCGCACGGGCTGTGCTCAATCTGCTGAATCACCCTACAATGCTGGCTGAAATGCGACGGTGTGCAAAGGCAGCGTCGCATCCCAATGCAGCTCTCGATATTGCCGAAAAGGTGATCGCCGATCTTGAGAGTTATCGTCACGCCTAAGCGTATGAATCGTCAACCAATTGATGTGTTATTTGCTATTTCAGATACCGGCGGCGGTCATCGCAGTGCTGCGGTGGCGATTAGTGCCGCGCTTGAACAGTTGTCGGGTGGTGAGATTACATGGGCCATCGAAGATCTCTTGCAGGCGACCAATGTGCCCGGTATTCGGAGTGCACCCGGTATCTACGACCAGCTTTCCACCCGTTGGCTGAAGTTGTACAATGTTTCGTTTCAGTTGACCAACTCGCGTTCGACGGTAGGGTTTTTGTCGCGGATCGTGTATCTGATTGCCCGCCAAAATCTCGAACGCCTGCTCGTCGAACGCCACCCACGCTTGGTGATCGTCACCCATCCCCTTGTCCATCGTCTTGTCTGTGCCGCTCGCCGTCGCCACAATGCGTTTCGCGTAGTAACTGTCGTGACCGATTTGGTCACGCTCCACGCCGCCTGGAGTTATCCCAGCGTGGATTTGGCGTTGACCCCCACCGATGAAGCATATCACCTGATGCGCAAGCGTGGCATGAAGCCGAGTCAGTTGCAGCGCTGCGGCTTCCCGGTCCATCCGAAGTTTGCCGCCGAAAATCGTGATGCTCCCACTGCTCGCCGCGATTTGGGGTTCGATCCCGATCGCTTTACTGTCTTGCTAACCGCCGGTGGTGTCGGCGCCGGTCGTCTTGGTCAATTGGTTCATTCCCTTGAACAACAGCTCCCTGATAAGCAGCTCCTCGTTGTGACCGGTAAAAATCGCGCGCTCTACGAGGATTTGCGGCGTGGGCCACGTTTGCCGCATACCCATGTGTTCGGTTTCGTTAATAACATGGAAGAATTGATGGCCGCAAGTGATGTGGTGGTGACGAAGGCCGGCCCTGGTACGCTGATGGAGGCGTTGGTGATGCGTAAGCCGGTGATTGTCACTGAAGCGGTTGGGATTCAAGAACACGGTAATATTGATTTTGTGCTGAACTACGAGCTTGGGTTCTTCTGTCCGACGACCGAGCGGATCGTCGCCGCTATTACTAGTCTCGAAGACCCAGCCCGCTATGCTGCGACGGTCGAACGGCTCAAGCATGCCGTCCCTCGTGACGGAGCGATGCAGATTGCACGGGTTATTCATCAGCAGTTAAGCTTGCGACCGGTACGGTAACGGTATATGTCATCCGCGTTGCAACAAGCGGGTTAGGAGTTCGTGAACCAGAGGTTGCCCGCGTAACTGCTGCCGCCAATTGGTGGGAATGCCTTCGATCCCGTAACGGATCCCGGCAATCCCGCCGGCAACGCACGCCGTCGTGTCGGTGTCGTAGCCAAGGGCGATAGCGAGCCGAACAACGTGAGCGTAGTCGCTGCCTTGCGCTACGACCCACCGCGCCGAACGGAGTGTGTCGACGACATACCCCTTGCTCTCCCCTGGTACGAGTTTGTCGGGTTCGATATGGGTTTCTAGTTCGATCCGCGCTTGCCCGTTACCGTAGATGTCGCGCAGCCGCTTGGTAGCGGTGTTCCACGCATCTCCGTCGCCCGCTAATTCGTAGCGCGCCCATAGGCAGTAGAGGGCGCAACAGATTTGTGACCGGAGATGACCATGGGTGGGCAGTGATTGCAGATGCGCATCGGCGACCAACTCGCGGTCATGACCACGATGCCATAACGCCAGCGGCAAGACTCGCATCAGCGCGCCATTGCCGTTGTCAAACTCGCCCGCCGGCCCGGCGCGGTATGGCGATACACCGTTCTGCAACGTCCGTATCGCGCGCCGCGTTTGCGAACCTACGTCAAAGACGATTCCGTCAGGTGTGTAGGCTCCCTGCTCGTACCACGCCTGTATCTTGCGGGCAAAATCGTTCAGATCAAGCCGGTCGCACGTCAGTAACGAATCGAGGAGGGCCAACGCCAGCGCTCCATCGTCCGACCACGTTCCCACCGGGATCGTTGGATGACTGCGTGCAAATCCATCCGGCGGCTGTAGATCGATCGCTGTGATCGGTGGCAATGCTTCCGGTGGATGAAATTCGTATGGCACACCTATGGCATCGCCGATGAGCAGACCGAATAACCCACCTGCAATCCGATCATGCCGATTCATTGCGGTTGCATCCTTACATCACCGGCCATCCCCCGCCCACCTGGTACGGGCGACTCGGTGGGTCGCCCCAAGCCGTCGCGTGTTCTCACACGATGCCAACTGCCCGCTCCTGCTTACCCGCGTGCCTGTTCCAGCGTATCGGTAGTCGTGCCTTGCGCGTCGAGCGCTGCTGCAATCCGTTCGCCCGCTCCAACACCGCTAGCCCACGTCTTCGGGACACCGATCCCACCGCGGTAACTACCGGTCAGTTGCAATGTTGGACGCCGCTGTTCGAGCCGTTCGAGGGTTGCGATCCGCTCACGATGACCGATCGTGTATTGTGCAATTGCGTGGCGCCAGCGCGTGACGTGGGTCAGCAGTGGTTGGCCCCGAATACCCAACACTTCTTGATTGTCACGGATGGCCGATTCGATCAGCGCCTCTTCGCTCTGTTCAGCAACTTCTGGCCGGATCGCACCACCCGACAACGTGATCGTTAAGACACGGTCAGGCGGGGCCACGTGTGGGAAGAGGCTAGACGCCCATAAAATCCCCAAAAACTGCCGACGTTCGCTTGAAGGAGCCAAAACCCCAAATCCGTTCAGTTCGTGCGAGAGCTGATCGCGGCGAAAACCGAGGTGAACGACGGATACCGGTGCATATGGGATGCTGCGGAGCGCGCTCGCTGCCGCCGGATCAAGCGCTTCAACGAGTTCGGCGGCGACGTAGGCCGGTGTTGCGATGATCACACTGCGCGTCGTGATCGTCTCAAGACGGCCTGTTCCATCAACCGTCACTTCCCAATACGTGCCGAGATCACGCAGGCCGACAGCCCTACGCCCTGTCCAGACATTGCCGGCGCCAAGGGCGCGGGCGATAGCTCGCGGCCAATCGGCTAATCCGCCTTGAAAACTGAAGGTTCGACTCCGCATCTTGGGTTCGCTGATGAGTGTTTTTTGCTTCGGACGCTTGAGCATCCCGCGCACGATACTCCCGCCGCGCTGCGCCGCTTCCCAGAGCGAGGGGAAGACTGCCGCCGCCGACAGTTGATTGGGATCGCCGGCGTAGACTCCGGCCACAAACGGATCGAGCAAGTGAGCAACTGCTTCATGGCCGATCCGTCGGCTGAAGAAAGCGGCAACACTCTCTTCACCGGTAGGTGTACCGATATTGACAAATGGTTCGCCCAGCACACGCAATTTACCGCGCCACGAGAGCAAACGGGTCGTGATCAGTCCTACCGGCGACGACGGAATCTCTATCGGCGTGCCGTTGATCAAAATGTATCGTCGTCTGCCACACCGTGCTGCCGGTCTGATCCGATCATGCAGACCGAGATCGATCAACTCCTGCCACAGACGCACGTCATTCGTCCCAATCGTATTTGGCCCGCAGTCGAGTGTGAAACCTTCGGGCGTGGTAATGCTGTGGATCACGCCGCCGACCCGATTGGCAGCTTCGATCACCAACACGCGGTACCCTCGTTTATAGAGGGTATAGGCTGCCGCCAACCCGCCAATACCACCCCCGATCACGACACTGTCGTAGTTTGCCATCATCGTCGTGACTCCTCATACTGTGCTCGAAAAGAGTGGCCGTGTCGTTGTCTGCTGGAGATAGCGATCCAACTCCATTGCCAAATTACGGACAAAAAACCGTCCACGTTCGGTTACCCGCAAGCGGTGTGATTCAACCTCGATCAAGCCATCATCGGCGTATGCAGCGATTCGCTCGATTTCGGCAGGAAAAACATCACCAAGACGTTGACCTGTTGGAGGTAGTTTCAGATCAAACGGTACTTCGAGGTTGCACATCAGATGCATGATCGCCTTCCGCCGCATCAGATCATCATCGCTCAGCCGCATACCGCGCGTGATCGGTAACCGTCCGGCGTCAATTGCGCGCTGGTAATGGCCGAGGTGCGCATCATTTTGGGCATACCGACCGGCCAAATCACCGATAGCACTCATACCGAACCCGATCTGGTGTGGCGCAGGTAAAACGGTATACCCCATAAAATTGCGTTGCAACCGTCGCTCGCGGGCTGCGATTGCCAGTTCATCATCGGCCAACGCAAAGTGATCCATACCGATCCAGTCGTATCCAACTGCGGTAAGCGTATCAATTGCTTGCCGGAAAAGCTGGAACTTCTCGTAACCGGTCGGCAGTTGACGAGCATCGACCCGTTTCTGATTCGGGCGCGCTTGCGGTAAGTGCGCATAGCTAAAACAGGCAATGCGGTCGGGGCGTAAATCAATGATCGCCTGTAATGTCGTGGCAAAGCTTGTTGGTGTCTGATACGGTAGCCCGTACACGAGGTCGATGTTGATACTGGTGAATCCGGCATCTCGGGCAGCATAGACGACCGTTTGGGTCTGGTTGAGTGGTTGGATGCGCCCGATAGCCACTTGCACGTTGTGCGCAATGTCTTGTACCCCAAAACTGATCCGGTTAAACCCTAATTCGCGGAAGAGAAAGATTTGCTCGCGACTGCCGATGCGCGGATCAACTTCTAACGCTACCTCTGCCGCCGGATCAATGGTAAAAACGGTGTGCAAGAGTTTCATCAGGCGTCGACTCTGCGCTTCGTTCAAGAAATTGGGCGTGCCACCACCCCAGTGCAATTGTACCACCTGCCGCCCTGTACCTAACGTCGCCGTGACCAATTCGAGTTCGCGCTCTAGCCGGTCGAGATAGTGATCGACGACATCTGTCCGTTTGGTTGCAGTGGCATTGCATCCGCAATAGGCGCATCGTTCGGCACAGAAGGGTAGATGGACATAGACGCTGATGGGGTCGGTCGTGGTGGCGACTTCGCAGAGGGCTGCTAGGTAATCCTCGGCGGTAAAATCGCTCTGCCAATGGGGAACGGTCGGGTAGCTGGTGTAGCGCGGGCCGGGACGGTTGTAGCGGTCGATCGTTGCGCGGGTGATCTCGACAGTCATAACAGCCCCTTTTGCCTATGGATCGGTGTAGTTCTGTTTGCAAACTACGCGAACATGAAAAGACTTTGCTCGTGAACTCTAGAGTAAAAGCGCATGATCGACTCTGATTGTAGCATGATAGTCAATCATTTGATGATTTGAGTAAATAGTTGCTGCTACCTGTTAAAAGTCAGTTTAGCTCGTACCAATGCGATCTACGATGGTTTGTCTTGTTGCAAGAGTTGCGAAAGCGTAACCATCAATGACTAATTTTTTTCGTTGTCTGCTATCGGTCTGCATTTTACCGTAATTCTCATGCTATACTGAGACGCCGCATCTGGCGGTATCGTGGATGAAGTGGTATTGGGTATGAACCGTTCGCAACATCGACCGATTAGGCTGAGCGCATTGCGCTGTATTGCTTACGAAGTAGCGCTCAACGGTTGGCGAATTCTGCGCCGGACCGTTAACGATTTTAGCCTCTGGCGATTGATCGAATATCCGTGGGCGACCAAGGCACTCGATGTTCGTCGTGGTGACTTGGTCGTTGATATTGGATCGGGTACCTCCTCGTTTCCCCATATGTTGGCCAAAGAAGGGGTAGATGTGGTGGTGCTTGAGCTTGATCCGGATCGGGTGCGGTGGCAGCAGGCCAAACGTGCGGCAACGGCGCGCCCCGGCGATGGCCGGTTTTTTCCGATTGTTGCCAGCGCTGCGGCGATGCCGTTTCGATCCGATTCGGTGGCCCGGATCGCTGCCGTCTCGACTCTCGAACATATCCCTGATGATGAGGCGGTTGGTCGTGAAATTGGCCGGGTGTTAGCCCCAAATGGTATTGCCGTGATTACTATTCCGTATACCAGCGGTGAGCGTACCGGCTTCTTCGAGGGGATTCGACGCTTCAAGCGGGTGGCCCGCAACGCTTTCGTCCAAGAGGGAAAGCCTGGTTCGTTTTTTCGCTTCTACAACGATGCGGATATTCAACGGGTGTATGTCCAACCCGCTGGATTGCAGATCAGTCCGTTGTGTGGGTTTGGTCGCTCAATCCTCAATTGGCGTTATCACGAGACGAAGTTAACCCGCTTTTGGCGCACGTTTATCCTGAAAGATTTGTTGTTGGCCTGGATTGTTCATCCGCTTGAAGAGCGGTTTGATCGTACCGATCCGCTCTATGTTATGTTTACCCTACGCAAGCCTGCCTCAACTACGCCCGTTTCCTGATGAGGGGTGAGCATGGTAGCATGCGCCAATCAGATTTGCGTGCAATCGGGAACAAAATGATGCCGATCAGCGTCTTCATCATGGCACGGTATATTCAATCATGGGATCTAGCATGCGCCTTCTATATATTTTGCCGCGCTATGATCAGGCGGCAATGGGTAACCGTATTCATACCGAGATTATTCTTGCGTGGCGCTCGATGGGGATTGATGCGGAGGTGCTGAGTTTCACCACCGATCGGCGTTCCCCCTCTCGTACTGTCGAAGACGGGATCGTCGTTCATCGGTTGCCATCGGGTGGTACCTTACCGATACGGTTCGCGAACCGCGCGTTAGCTACGATCTTTCCCTATCCCTATCTCGCAGCCGCTATCGCTGGGTTACGGCAGTTCTTTGCTACCGCTCCCCCGTTTGATCTCTGCCACATCGAGACAGCTTTCCCCCTAGGTTTTGCTGCGGTAGTGGCCCCTCGCCACTCCCCTCCATTAGCGGTTACCCTGCCCGGTGCCGATGTGATGGCCGAGCCAGAGTACGATTACGGCTATGCCCGTTTTCCGGCCGTGCGCGCGATCTTGCCCCTCGTTTTTCGCCGTGCGTTGGTGATCCGTGCTGATGCGCCTCAGATTCGGGAATTGGCGATTGCGCGGGGTGCGTCACCAACGAAGGTAACCGCGATCCCGTATAACATTACGGTTGATAGCTTTCCACCGCCCGATGTATCGCTTGCTGAATTTCGGAGTCGTAGTCGGGCGGCGGTGGTCGCTCGTCATCAGCTCGATCCGCACCGCCCGATTATTCTGAGCCTCAATCGGTTGCATCCGTTCAAGGGCATCGCCTTTCTGGTTGAGGCAATCCCGACCCTGCGTGCGGCAGGGTTGGCCCCTCAGATTGTGATCGTTGGCCCGAACCGTTCGACACCACGCTTCGGTGATTATGGTGCATTGTTGTGTCGTCGCGCTGCCGAATTGGGAGCGGCAGCCGACGTGGTGTTGACCGGGGCTATTCCCCACCACGAAGCGCTGACCTATTTGGCTGCCGCTGATGTGGCGGTGGTGCCCTCGGTGGCCGAGTCGTTCAGTCGGGTTGTGATTGAAGCCTGTGCCGCCGGAACACCGCCGGTCGTTACCCGCACGACCGGCGCGAGTGCGTATGTGGCGGCAGCCCAAGCCGGTATGGTGGTCGAACCGCGTTCTGGTCCGGCAATTGGTACGGCCATCGCCGCCTTGCTTCACGACCCGACAACGTGGCGTGCGTATAGTGCGCGAGCGGTTGCTTTGTCCCGTCAATTCACGTCACAGCGGATTGCTGCCGATCTTGCGCAGACTTACCACGCCGCGCTGCGTGGTGGACCACTGCCGGCACCGATAGCAATCGGCCAATGATCGCCTATGTTGGATAGTGATGTAAGGAGGAATGTGTATGGCCCGACATATGAAACTTACGCCTCTCATCGCAATTGCTGCAGTCACGATTGCCGTGGCGGTTGCCTTGCTCATGACCCTCCGTCCCGGTCAAGCCGAAGAAGGTGGCCCGATTTTGCAGTATCCACCCGAACCACCGGCGCCGACCGTCGGCCCGAACCCGACCGTTCCCGCCGGCTTGGCCGCCGGCCCACGGTTTGTCGCCGATTTCGCGACCGCCGATAGTCTGGCGGCGTGGACGTTGGTCGATCTCGATTTCGTTATCGCCGGCGATGAAGGCAACTGGCTGATCGACAACGGGCGGTTGCGCCAGAACTTTGCCGGTGAACTGCGCAACAGTGCCCTCACCCAAGTTGCGGCCCTCGCGCCCGTCACGGTCGGCGATGGGGTTGTGCGGGTGAGCTTCTACGATGAGTTCAACGGGATTGCCGGGCTGGTGGCGCGCTATCAGGGGGAGGTGGGCTACGAAGCGAGCTACTACCGGGTCCGCCTGCTCAAGAACGAGTACGCAGCGACGCCGAAGTACGCGCTGGAGAAGGTGGTCGAAGGCGTGGTCACGCCATTAGCGACGGTGGAGGGGCCGGGGTTTGCGCCACGGCAGTGGCATGTGGTTGAGTTCGAGCTGCGCGGGGGCGCGCTGACGGTGCGGTTCAACGGCAAGGTGCTGCTGCAGGCGGAGGACGCCCAGCCGCTGCCGGCCGGTCGGGTGGGGGTCTATACCCGTGCCCTCGGTGGGATCATGTTTGATGATCTGATCGTTGCTCCTTAGATACGAGCATTGTCTATCGTCTCCGCATCCTAGTCACTGAACGAATAAGGAGAAGACCGTATGGCGCGCAGTATCTCCGTGAGTACCGCCATTATGCTACTGATCATAACCCTCCTGGTGAGCCTCTTTCCCCATCATTCCCAAGCTCAAGAAGGTGCTGCCTTCGTGCGTGAAATCGATCTGGTTGCCAGTAATACGAAATACCCGCAACTCGCGGTGAACGCCAACGGAGTCTACGTGAGTGCAACCGACGGTATCTCTGCGACCGAGCGAGGTATGGTGACGCTGTGGGTGAAGGGTGAAGAAGATGCTGCTTTTCCCGCCCCGCTCCAGCTTGGCACCGTTGAAGCCGGTATTGCCCAAGATTGGGTGCAAACCGCCGTTGCAACCGCACCGACGGGTGAGGTGTACGTGTTGTGGATTGATCAAAAGGCCAAGAGAATTCATCTGCGCCGACGCGAGCCGGGTGGCAACTGGCATCCGGCTACGTTTGAAGTGATACGGATGAGTAGTGATAGCTTTGCCGTCGAGCCGGCCCTAGCCGTGCGCAGCAACGGTCAGCTCATTGCCGCATGGCGTGACGGTAAGAACATCAATTTCGCCTTTTCCAATGACCGTGGCGCAACATGGTCACCGGTAGGAATGATTACCGCGGTCGCTGCCTACAAGTCGCAAACGGCATTAGCTGCCGGTCCCAACGGCGAGGTGGCCATTACCTTTACCCGCGACACCCCGCGTCCCCTCCACGTGATGGTCGCTCTCTGGAACGGTACGTCGTTCAATACCCCGATTGATGTCAACGGCAGCACATCGGCCGTCTTTGCCGATGCCAGTGTTTCCTTCAGTCCAGATCCCGCTCCGAATACCCGCATTGTCGTGGCATTTCGTGGCGCCGATGATGGCATCTTTATCGCCGAAAAGCCGGTAACCGCCATAGGCAGTCCGTGGTCGGCGGTGCAAATCATCGGTGGCAAAGGTGATGGTCGGGTATCCGTCGACTACGATCGGCTTGGTAATCTGCACCTTACATGGATTAGACAAGGGGCGCGCGGCAATCGCAATGCCAATCAATTGTTTTACACCGCTCGCCCAGTGGGGCAAGGGTTCTTGCCGGTGGTTAGTACACCAACCGTTGCCCCAGTGTTTAACGCTTGGGGGAAAGCCCGCGCCGGCAGTCGCGCATATATGCATGTCGCACACGAGATCTTTCAGGGTACCCTACCGAAGCCGCGCTACGTCCTTTTCCGCGCGCCAGGTGGTTTGCCTGATTCACCACCACTCATCGAAAATGGAGCTCCCATCGTTGGTGGCGTGGGCAGAAATACCGTGAATATCACCTTCCCCAATCTCTCGACGACGAACCTTCCCGATCAGGTGCGCTGGCGGTGGGGTGCACCGCCGACCGATACCGAGAACGACTCGGGTGGTTGGCAACCGTTTACCCCGACCGGCCCAACCAGCGTCTTGACGGTTCCGATCCCGGCGACATTGCAGACCGACATCGGCTGTGTGGAACGTGTCTTGTACACACAGCTCCGTCGCTCGACCGACGGTTTGGTCGGTCAGGTTGAGGCTGATGGTGTGATCATCGATACATCCGTATTGGGTGGTATCTTGATTGCCAATCCCTTCTCCCGCTGGAAGACTTCACCGTTTACCTCGGTGACGCTTGCCGATCTGATCGGTGAGGGCGGCGCGAGCGATGGTCACCCCAATTATACCCGCGTGCCGGCGCTCTTCGTCGAAGTACGTAGTCTCGGTGATTGTAGCGGGTTACAACGTTTTGCCCTTGCTCCCAACACGGCAACGTTGAACAGCGTGAATAATCTGGCGATTAGCAATGGTCGGTTTGCCAACGTGTTACCCTATCCCGGTACCATCGGTGAAGGCCCAATGCCGGTGGTCGTGCAAATGCGAGATGCCCTTGGCAATACGATGCAGGTCGTTCGCACCTTGACCTACGATGTCACACCGCCGGTGCTGAACGGTGGTACGCTTCAAGCACTCGCCATCCCTGCTGCGCCAACGATCTTGGTCGAGCTCCAATTTAGCAGCCTCAGTGTGACCGATAACCTTTATCCTGGTCGTGGGTTTTGGGGAGTCTGGTTAGCCAATAGTCGAACAACCGTGGCCGATCCGGCGAACGATCCCAATCTCGTGTGGATACCGGTCGAAGCACCGGGAGATACCGGTACTTTTCGTATCGTCTGGAGTCTGGCAAGTGGGTTGCCGGAAGCGCAACTCACACCGGGAGACTATTACGTCTATGCCCGGGTGCTTGATGGAGCCGGTAATCCGAGTGCAGCGGTGTTACCGGTGGCCTCGATCACGTTAGAGCAAGTTACTCTACCGACGGTGTTTCTACCGCTACTGAACCGGTAGTGCTATATTCGGTGCCGGCGGTGGCGTAAGGCGGTTTAGAGCAGTAGGTATCATACAGTAGCTTCCGGTCGGGATAGCACACGTGGTATTCCAACCGGAAGCGAATAACTTATGCCGATGGATCACCATGCCACACGACCTTGCCCGTTAGTGATCGGCGTTGAGCCTGTGGCCAATCATTGCGGGCTGAGCGACCGACGTAGAAAAAGCCAAGCAGGCGGGTTGGCGGGGTAAAACCGACGACTTCGGCAACATGAGGGTGAATCGCACAGGCACCGCTCGTCCATTTACCCGCCAATCGAAATGCACTCGCCATGAGATGCATGTTGTGTACAGCACAACCGACGGCGATCAATTCTTCCCACTCTGGCCGTTTGGGGTTTGGGTGCATCCCGATAGCAATCCAAACCGGTGCTTTCCAGACTCGTCGGCGTTGAACTTCTTCCCCGGCGCTATTAGCAGGTTGGTCTGGATTCAGTAATCGGTATGCGGTGGCAAAAGCCTCACCGAGGGTTTGCCGCGCTGAACCGCTGTATACGCTAAAACGCCACGGTTCGGTTTGACCGTGGCTGGGTGCCCAATTAGCCGCTTCGAGCAAGGTTGTTACGGTCTGAAAATCGAGTGGATCGGGTGCGATGTCGGTCAAGGCAAAACTTCGGCGTGTGGCAATGAGATTATACAGGTGTTGAGGATCGACTGGATCATCAATAGGGGGTGGTGAAACGATCATGGTTTCGGCGTCCAATCGGTCGCTAGCTTGCTGCATCAATTCAATCAATCGCGATCGTAGTTGTTCGGCTTGGCGAAGCGGTGGATGGAATGGAATCCACACCGATGCTGTTTGGCCGTGTCCACTAACGTGGAGTTCCATCCCGTCGGCTTGGAGCACGGTCAAGCAGGCCGTCTGCGCCCAAGATATACCTGCTAATCCGCGGGCATACATCAGCACTACGTCGGCGTGGTCACTATTCATGTGTTCAATGGCCTTTGCTGCCAAGGCAGCAATTGGATCTTGATGGGTGATCATAGTAGTTCCTCGGGTAATTCATTGACTTACGTATCGTTTCATTTCTCGATGTAGCAAACGCGGTAACCTACCTCGCCGCTGTGTATCGATATTGTTCGCGCCGCTGCATATATTCGGCGAGATAGTAACTGCCGATAACAAAAACGGCCGCTGCTAGTTGTAGACCGATCCCTTCCCACGTTGGGTAGAGGCCAAACCAGAAACCGCTCCAGTACGGTAGTTCGAGCTGGCGAATTGGGTGGATCGGTAGCCAACCAATGACTTGTAAGATATTGACGGTATGCCCGACCATTTGCAGGAGAACCGCTCCGATCAGAATACCGGTCACGATCAACATCTTTTTGTGTGGCAATTTAGCTTGCATCACAAAGACGGCCACTCCGACTAAGCTAGTTAATGCTAGCCCTAAACCGACACCGAGCAAGACAATGGTGACGGTTCCTTCAAGTGTAAGTGCCTGTAAGAATAGTACCGTCTCAAACCCCTCACGGTAAATACTGGCAAATCCAAGGGCAATGAGACCAAACCATTGTCCAGTTTGCTGGCCCAAAATCTGCTTTTTCTGC
This sequence comes from Chloroflexus sp., assembly GCF_056331925.1. Classification (NCBI taxonomy): domain Bacteria; kingdom Bacillati; phylum Chloroflexota; class Chloroflexia; order Chloroflexales; family Chloroflexaceae; genus Chloroflexus; species Chloroflexus sp. The sequence goes on along the minus strand of NZ_JBWGQH010000021.1, from coordinate 49,346 downwards.
TGATGGAATGATGACATCCAATCCTTCCAATAGATATCGTGGAAAAACCAATTGGTAATCAGAAGAAGGACGGCAATTGCGATCAATGATACAATGGCTTCCAGCGTTTCACCGAAACGGGCCATTGCCATTAATGCACCTTGGGCAAGGAACCATGTTAACATTGTCGCGAAGAGCGCCAATCCGGCGCCAATCCAGAGCGGTCGCCGCAATCGGCGTTGAGCCGCCGTTTTGAAACTACCCATTAGTGAAGCTAAGATCAGTACAGCTTCGAGCCCTTCACGAAAGACAATTACGGCCGCATTGGTAATAATAGCCGGTGGCGCATTGCTGCCGGCTAAGGCTTGTTCGGCCTCGCTAAGTACTTGATCAAGTGCCTCCCTCGTGGCGGCAATCTCAGTTGACGATGCGCGCTGTTCGATCAGATAGGCCAATCCTTTGTGATCGTGTTGTCCGTACCAGAAATAGTTCTCAATGATCGGTTTGTATTGGGGAGCAAACGCGATCAGCTTGGCCTCAGGTCCGATCTCCATCATCGCATAAGCCTCAAGACGGGCCGATTCGGCTAGTTCGTATTCACCGGCACGAACGGCATGCTCCATCTGATCGAGGATCGAGCGGATTACATCAAAATCGGCGCTATTATCTTGCTTCTGCCATTCCGGTGGTAAGAGAGTGTGGAGATCGGTGATGAGGTTCTCGGTAGCCGCACGAATCATTGCCGGATCGGCCACAGTTTGCCGATTACCGGTTTGTGCTAATACGGTGCCTAATTCAGTAAACTGGGTCATCACCTTGGCGGTGAGTGTTGGATTGCGCTGCTCCAGGAGATCGTGCAAGTCGGTAAAGGCGGCTAATGCCCCAGCGTGAAAGGTTATGGCTTCACGAATTTCCAGATCAACGGTGACTTGCCCGTTGCGTACTCCTCGTTCGTATTCAATCGGGACGAGTTTCAAGAATCGCAATAACTGGCTGCTGCGCCGAACTCTTTCAGTAGCGCTGAGCGGGGCAGCACGAAACCCGCTCAACATCGCGTGGGCCTGTATTAGCCAATAATCGATTGGCCGACCGGTGAGGGCAGCACGTTCGAGTTCGCTAAACACGTGTTGTGTAGTAGTAGCGGCCTCATTTCCACGTTGGGTAGCGTAAGCAGGGGTGATAATCGCAAAGTAGCCGGTTGCTAGACTGGCTGCTTCAGCCCGTCGGATGGCAAAACCCTGTTCGTCGACTGCTGCCAAGGTCGTTAACGCTTCATACAGGCGTGCTTGATAGGTATCGAGTAGGTCGGCCTCTACCGCAGCGAGTGCTTCTACGGGTGCTATCATACCGGCTGTTGCGGCGAGTACTGCTTTGGTTGCATCGGCATTTGGACGGGTAAAGCGATTAGCATGGCGGAATTCGCGCACGGCTAGCCATTGTTGGGCAGTAGCGGGATCACCAGCTCGTAGTGATTCGGTGACGATAGTATAACTGCCTTTCAGCAGTGCAGTCCAAATTCGAGTCCGGGCAGCTGCAAACAGTAGTTGGTCAGACGTTACCGATGCTTGCCGGGCCAGCGCGAAGCCGTCTTTGATCGCAGAGTCGATGTCTGGTGCGTATCGGATAATCGATGGCGCCAGCATGCTGTATTCTTGCTGCAGGTAATCGATAGTCTGCTGGGTTGTTGTTGGATCGGACAGACCGGCGATTTGCAGCGTAACCAATGTAGCTCGAATGTGTTCAGCGAGTTGACCCGGTGCAACAGTCTGAGCAGAGCTATCGGTTGCACTGAGGTGGCATCCAATGGTGATGAGAAGCAGGGTAATCAAACCGGATCGCACAATACAATGATGGATACAGCGATTCATATGCTACTCCCTAGTAGAGAGACGAGTTAGTCATCAATTGCCTTACTCGGTGATAGGTATACCGAGTGCTCCCGCCACCTGACTAATTTGACCGGTAATCGCAGTAGCACGGTTCTGTGCTTCAGCCCCAAGGATGTCAGCCTCTTCAGGTGTAAAGCGCCGGCCATTACGTTCCTGGGTATAAATATCGGCGACAAATGCCTTTAGGTCCCTTAGACCGATAGCGATTTGCTCAGCTTGTACCGGATCGACCATTGCTACCCGTGGTCGGATTTGGGTATAGACAATCTCTAGACCACTGAGAATATCCTGGATGTCGGCCAAGCGCGAAATGACATTAAAGTCGCGTTGCGTTGTGGCCTCGCCGAGTACAAAGCGTGAATCGCGCCACGAAGCGAAGTATTCGCTCATCGTTGGTACCATGACAACGAGGGCTGTGAAGGCGTCTCTTTCGGTCGGTACCCACGATTGCGCTGCAGCATTAAGTTCACTGGCCATGACTGCTAATTGGTCGGTGCTAGCCTTTAAAACCTGAGCATCGGGCAATATTTCGCCAAATTCGATTACGCCGTTACCGTTCCAATCGGTGGGTACGGCTGTCGTGAAGGCCGGTTCTGTTCCCCATAGCGTACTTTCCGTTACGCCAAAGAGATTACCCGGTTTCGATAAGACACGACCGTCGGGAAGAATGAGATCAAAAGAGACAGCATTAGCAGGGTCTTCGTCACCAGCAGTACCGGCATCGAGGTCAACATCAAATTGAGCTAATACTGGCGTACCGGCAACAATGCCTTCCATCTTTTCATAGATAGGACTGGCCGTTATCCAAGCCTCGCGAGCGGTCGTAATTACATTCATGGCTGCTTGCGTTTGCTGTTGCCAGAGTGTCGCATAATCGAACCCGAAAGTTTGGGCGAGGTCGTAGTAACGATTAGCGGCAGTTTGTAATTGGGCAGTAGTGATTACAAGTGCGTTGGTCTGTTCCAACAAATAGGTTTTGATCCCGGTTAAGTCAGTGGTCATTGTCACGACAGTTGGGGTTGGTGTACTTGCTTGACTGCATGCACCCACACTGAAACTGAATAGGGTAAGCAAACCAACGACAAGATTAAGACGAAGCAAGCGGATCATAGTTTGTTTCCTCCGTCACGTAATGTACACCCCATGTAGATACTTATTGGTTCCGGCAAAAGATGGCAACCTCGTTATTTAGAATATGCTAATAAATCAAGTTTGTCAAACAAAAACTTCTAAAAATAACGACACCTGCTGTGGTCGACAGTGACGATTCGTTGTACGATGGAGCCGGTAATCCGAGTGCAACGGCCTTACCGGTAGCAACCATCTCGATTGAACAGGTGACGTTGCCGCAGGTGATGCTCCCGATGGTGCTGCGGTAGCCTGGCATACAATCTTCCTTGACCAACAGATGGACGCCATCATCGTGTCCATCTGTTGAATTTGTGCTGCTGAGCAGTGCAGCGTTGGTGATGATTCGTCGTACAATAGCAAACGAGTTGCTAGTGCTGTATTACCGGCATCGCAAAGCTGTGTGTTTATCAGATTGCACCTATTCGTTTTTGTTTTGTTCTTGTTGAAGGACTATATGCCAACCTTCGTTCATACTCGGCTCATGAAATGGATGGAACCGATACGCACGTTCTTGGCGCGGCGTGAGTTTGGGCCATTCGTGATCGTGTTGGTCTTTGTTGTGCTCTTGCCCATCAGCCTACCTCGGATTGCGCTGAGCGATGAGGTACAGTATTACGCCTATCTGCGCTCGCTCTACTTTGATCACGATCTCGATTTTTACAATGAGTATCAACACTTCGCTACAATCGGGCTGCAACGGAATGACCTGGCAGTATTCAATGCCTTGCTGCGCCCCGATGATAACAATCCCAACCCAGTGACCGGCAAACTACGCAATGTTGCCCCCGTTGGTTCGGCAATTCTTTGGTTTCCCGGTTTTTTCCTGGCCGATGTGTGGGTGCAAGTGGCGAACACGTTCGGTGCAGAGATCGCACGCGATGGTTTCAGTCCGCCCTACATTACTGCTGTTTGCTTCATGTCGGCGCTGTATAGCTTAGCCGGTTTATTACTGACCTACCGGCTGGCACGTATCTATGCCGGTCAGTTACCGGCTTTGCTGTCTACACTCACTATCTTTCTCGCTACTCCACTGGTTTTCTATACCTACCTCGCCATGGCGTGGTCGCATGCCAATGGATTTTTTTTATTTGCCCTCTTTCTCACGATCTGGCTCCGTGGGCGTGAGGGGAACATCGGCCAAAGCGATGGGCGACGGCATTGGAGTGTCTGGCTTGCGTTGGGTGTTGTTGCCGGATTAATGGTTATGACCCGTGAGCAGTTGGGGCTGCTCTTAATCATTCCGGCATTTGAGGCGCTGGCGGCGTATGTTGGGGCACTCCGGCGACGGCAATGGGCGGTGATGCGCGAGCTGATCATAGGCCATGCCGTGTTTCTTGGCGTTTTTATCTTGGCACTCACGCCACAACTGGCCGCCTATTGGGTGCTCAATGGGCGGATCGGTCCCTCGACGACGGTGGAAAGTAAATTAGGGGTGGTGCATCTTGGCCCGTTTCCATTACTTGTTAGCCCTCACTTTTTCGGTACGCTCCTCGATCCCGCTCATGGCGCGTTCCTGTGGAGTCCGATCCTCGTTGTCGCGCTCATCGGCCTACCCTGGCTCTTTTGGCGTGATGGACCGTTGGCATTACTCCTTTTGATCGGTTTTCTGGCTCAAGTCTACATTAACGGTGCCTTCGGTACTACGTGGCATCTGAGTGGCTCGTTCGGGTTTCGGCGTCTCATTGAGTGTACGCCGATCTTTACCCTCGGACTGGCAGCATTGATCGCTTGGCTTCAGTCGCGGGTGGGTTGGAAGCCATTACTGATCGGTTCACTTGTTTTCGTCGCGTGGAATGTGGGATTAATTGCTCAGTGGACATTTCTTCGCACCGAGTTACGGAAGGGGCTGATCTGGGATGGAATGTTGTATTATCAATTACAAGTTCCGCTCCAGATTCTTATGCGGCTCTCTGATATTTTGTTCAATCGCTGTAGCTTGATCATCAATTGCTGATCGTCGGTGCAGATCGGAGCAACCACCGATTGCTCCGATCTGCTGCCCGCTGTCACAACGCATGCTGCTGTTCGCGCGTTGTTGCCAAATGACCAAGGTGGCATGCCTCGCTGAGACTAATCAGATAGGGGAGATCGTCGCCGTATTCGATCACGCTAATACTGGCATTCGTTACCCAAATCCGATTAATTCGATCCATATTCATCCCCAGTGCGTCGGCGACCAAAATCTTGACGATCACATCATGGGTACTGATTAAGACGGTTTGGTGCGCATGCTCAACACAGATCCGCTCACGAAAATCGAGGACACGCTTTAGTACATTCGAGAAACTCTCGCCGCCCGGCATCTGTGAGCGGGTAGGGTGTTGTCGCCACTCACGCAATCCATCGGCGTATTTCTCCATGATCTCGTGGATATACTTCCCTTCCCACTCGCCGTGGTTGATCTCAAGTAAGGCGTCATCGTAAATGATGTTGAGGCCGGGGTGATGGGCAACGATGGCTTGCGCAGTATGAGCTGCTCGTTGGAGCCGGCTGCTGTATACCACATCGATCTTTTCGTGGCGAAGGCGCTCGCCCAATGCCAGTGCCTGTTGCCGGCCTAATTCAGAGAGCGGTGCGTCTTGTTGACCTTGATATCGATTAATCCGGTTCCATTCGCTCTCGCCATGGCGTACAATAATCAGTCGCATATATACCGTGCCCTTGATGTAGTGAAGCTGTCGATCACGCAGGGCTATTATAGCTGAAGGTGGTATCTCTCGTATGTTCATGTACGAGTGTTGGGAGACAGAGCGCATAGAGTGAGTAGTGGCATCGTTTCTAGCCGTATTTGGTATCATTGACACGATGCTATCGTCATTGCTAAGAGAGGAATGATCTGTATGGCTGCGCCGATCGATCGCAGCACACGTCGTTTATTAGCCGCATTCCGCTACGCCTTTACCGGTATTGGCTATCTGGCGCGTACTCAACGTAACTTTCAGATCCATCTCCTCATCGGATCAATCGCGATTGCCCTGGGGATTGTCCTCCGCATCACGCACGCGGAATGGATGATCTTAAGCCTGACGATTGGGATGGTTTTGGCGGCAGAGGGTTTTAATACCGCAATCGAAGCGGTTGTCGATTTAGCGACCCGCGAACGTCATCCCCTGGCCCAGATCGCCAAAGACGTAGCTGCCGGCACCGTCTTAATCTGTGCCTGTATCGCCGTTGTTATCGGTATCCTCATGTTTGGGCCACGTTTGTGGATGCTGTGGCTTGGGCTAACGTCGTGAAGCCAACATCAACCGCATAGCGCGATAACATCACCACTTCCGGCCAAAATTAGAGTATACTACCCGTGCAGATGTACGTACCCCGCTAATCGAACGTGAAGCCATCGGCGTCGCTTTGGTATGACTGTGGTTTTAGCGTTATTGGGCTATTAGGTAAAACAACGTATGTGGCCACTGGTTCGGCAGGCCCGCCATCTTGGCCGTTACCGTGAAATCGTGCAAGTCTTAGTTCATCACGGTTTTGGCTATCTGGTCGATCAGCTTGGATTAACCTCTCTTTTGTCGCTGCCACGTCGCGTGATCCTTCGCGCACCGACACCGTCTCCGCTCAATAATGCCGAGCGCCTCCGTGAAGCCTTGATCGAACTTGGACCGACGTTTGTCAAATTAGGGCAGGCCTTGAGTACTCGTCCCGATCTGCTTCCTGCCGATTTGATCGCCGAGTTGAGCAAACTGCAAGATACAGTGCCTCCGTTTCCCGGCCAACAGGCGATTAATCTGATCGAAACTACGTTCGGTCGGCCAATCGAACAACTCTTTCAAACCTTTGATCCGCAGCCCCTCGCAGCCGCTTCGTTGGGGCAAGTTCATGCTGCCACTCTGCCCAACGGTACAGCGGTGGTGGTAAAGGTGCAGCGGCCCGATATTGCGGCGCGTATTCAGACCGATTTGGCGATTCTGGCTGATTTGGCTGCCTTGGCCCAAGAACGACTCGCGTTCGCCGCTCAGTACAATCTGAGCGAGATCATTTGGGAGTTCAGTGCTACTCTACGCGCCGAACTTGATTATGTGCGCGAAGCTCGCAACACCGATCGCTTTCGCCAGATGTTTTGCGCCAATCCGCATATCTTCATTCCGTGTGTCTACTGGGAGTATACTGACACGCGCATCTTGACGACCGAGCGGGTGTTCGGCATTAAACTGAACGATATGGCTACCCTCCGCGCTGCCGGTGTTGATTTGGCCCGGTTGGCCCGGGCTAGTGTTAACATTACGTTGACCGAGATCTTCGAATATGGCTTCTTTCATAGCGATCCCCATCCGGGCAACTTTTTTGTGATCGATGGCGAGGTACTCGGAGTGGTCGATTTTGGTCAGGTTGGCACGCTGGATCAGACCACGGTGCAGGGCTTGTTGTGGATGATGGGCGCGTTAGTTAACCACGATAGTCAAGCGCTTCTCCGCGCTCTTGAACGGCTTGGCGTCATCCAACGTCGTGCAGCCACGGCAGCACTGCGGCGCGATTTGGAACGCTTCGTGGAGGGATTTGTCGACCGCCCGCTCGGTATGATATCGGCACGTGAAACGTTTGATGGTCTTACTACGCTGCTCCGTCGGCACCGACTGGTCATTCCCGGCCCCCTGGCAACACTCCTGAAGACGGTGGTGATGATGGAAGGATTAGGCATGCAGCTCGATCCGACCTTGAACGTGTTCGAGGCTGCCCGTCCCTACATTCAGCAAGCGCTGCGTGAACAGGTCTCTCCGGCTGTTTTGGGGGCGCAGGCTCTGGCGAGTGGGCGTGAACTCGGTGAGTTGGCATTTGAAATACCTGAGCAGATTAGCCAAAGTCTCCACCGCCTCAACGAGGGTGAGCTGCGTCTGCAAACCCGCGAATTGGAGTTACGCCGGGTGGCCGGTGCACTGATCGGTGCAGCCAACCGCCTGGCGCTCGCGATCGTGGTGTCGGCGTTTATTATCGGAGTGGCCGTCGTGGCGGTAGCAATGCGTATGCTCGATTGGTACGGTATTTTACCGTGGACACTCCTGTTTGTTGGGATTGGTGGAGTGGTGACCGGCGGGATCATGTTGACATTAGCATTGTTGCGCCGTGAATAAGCGTAGCGGTTTGTTACCCTAATAATCGATTTACCGTCTCTACAATCAACCGTCGTTCCACTGTTTTGATCCGCTCGTGGAGCGACTCAACAGTGTCATCAGGTAGGACCGGCACTTCAGCTCTTGCCAAGACGGGGCCATCGTCAACCCGCGGTGTCACCCGATGAATCGTGCAACCGGTTACCGGCAACTTAAGGCGGATAGCGTCGGCGACGACGTGGGCACCACGTAGAGCCGGAATCACGATTCCATTGCTAGTTGTGACTGTATCACCGCCGTCGGTGGGCAACAGAGCCGGATGTTGATTGATGACCTTATCCGGAAACCGTTCGAGAAATACCGGCGAAAGCACGCGCATAAAACCGGCCAATACAATGAGATCTGGTTCAAAACAGGCGATAACACCGGCCAACCGTTGTTCCCACTGTTGCCGGAGTGGACCACGTGATGCGGTGAGAGGGATGTGGGCAGCGGCAATACCGGCCTTAAGCGCACGTTGTAGGCCATACGATTGTGCCCGATCGCTGACGACCAATGTCACCTCGCCGGCCAATGCACCGGCAGCTTGGGCATCAAGGAGCGCTTGCAGATTACTGCCACTGCCGCTCAGCAGGACCGCGATGCCAGGCACAATCTACTCCTGTCCAATATCGCGGCGGAAATGCTTACCCTCGAAGCGGATCTGCTCGACAGTCGTGTAGGCTCGTTCGCGCGCTTGTTTCAGCGTTGAGCCAAGGCCGGTTACGCCGAGCACACGTCCGCCGGCGGTGCATAGACCGTTCGGGCCAACCGCAGTTCCTGCGTGGAAGACCAATACCTGATCCTCGTCGAGTGCCTCAACTCCGCGGATCAGATCACCCTTTCGCGGACGACTGGGGTAACCGGCGGCACACAACACGACACAGACGGCATACCGTTTGCGCCAGCGGAGCATATCCGGCTGCAATTGGTCGGTAGCACAAGCGTACAAAGCACCGAGAAAATCGCCTTCGAGCAGCGGCAACACCGTCTGTGCTTCCGGATCACCAAACCGTGCATTGAACTCCAGTACTTTTGGGCCGTCGGCGGTGAGGATAATGCCGGCGTATAACAGGCCACGGAACGGCGTCCCCCGTCGGGCTAGCTCATTGACGACCGGCTGCATACAGCGATTGACGATTTCATCGAGCAGCGCCGGTGTCACCTCATTAACCGGAGCGATCACTCCCATTCCACCGGTGTTGGGTCCGCGGTCGCCCTCTTCTAGCCGCTTGTGATCGCGAGCCGGTGGTAATGGCCACAACCGTGTACCATCGCAAAGCGCCTGCACCGACACTTCCCGTCCGTACAAACGCTCCTCGAGCAAGAGATGATGCCCTGCGGGAATGGTACTCAGTTTGGCAATTGCTTCTATCGTCTCGTCAAGTGTCTCAGCTACGATCACGCCTTTGCCGAGCGCCAGGCCATCGGCTTTGACGACCCAAGCCTTGCCGCTGGCGCGGGCAAACTCGGCAGCTTCGGTAGCCGAAGCAAAGACATGGCTTTGTGCAGTTGGTACGCCGGTCGCCGCCATGATCTCTTTAGCGAACGATTTACTACTTTCAATCCGGGCCGCGGCGGCTGTTGGGCCGAATGCCGGGATACCGGCAGCTTGAAATGCATCGACAATCCCATCGGCGAGCGGGTTATCGGGGCCAACTACCACCAGATCGATCTTTTCTTGCTGAGCGAGGTCGATCAGTGCGGGGTGATCGTCAAGCGGAAAAGGAACATTCCGGCCATACCGTCCGGTACCGGGATTGCCAGGGATGGTGAGAAGTTTGGTAAAGTTAGGTGAGTTGGCAATTTTCCACGCCAATGCGTGCTCGCGTCCGCCGGAACCAATAAGTAGTACGTTCATAAGCTTTTCAATCACGTTGAACGGCCGGTTGCCATACCATCGCCGTAAGTATAGCATGGGTCTGGCGATTATTCGACAATCGATGTGACTGGAGTAGCGACTACATGGAAGTCTTTGCCGTAGCGCCGGGTATGTTGAGCAAACTGCCGTACCTACGCACGTCAGGTACATATCTCTTACATCTACGCTTAACCCAACCGCTCAACCAGCTTGCAATCGGGCGACTGGGCAGGTTTGATCTGGCTGCCGGTCACTATTACTATGTCGGCAGTGCGTTTGGGGCAGGTGGCCTGGCGGCGCGGCTCCGGCGACATTGTCTCGTGAACAAACGTCCGCATTGGCACATCGATTACCTACGCCCCTATCTCGAACTCGAAATGATATGGGTAGCGACGGGGAAAGAGCGGTTGGAGTGCCGTTGGTGTACTGCTTTAGCAACGGTACCTGGGTTAGTGCGTCCTATTCCACACTTCGGAGCATCTGATACGGGTTGTGGTGGGCACCTGTTTTACGCTACGATGGCTGTACCGAACATTGCTACGTGGCTGGTCGGTAATTGACAATAACACAGGAGTGAGTTCACAACCCACTCCTGCACCTATCTGAAACAGATTCACGCTCTGATCGTGTTGCCCGTGGCCGTCCAGTCTTGTCACCCCGAGCGGAGCGAGGGGTCTTACCCAACCCGCTCAGATTCCTCGCTCCGCTCGGAATGACAAAAGGGTGGTATCAGGCGCGGAATGACAAATAAGGTGGTATCAGGCGCGGAATGACAAAGAGGTGGTATCAGGCGCGGAATGACAAAAAGGTGGCATCACGCGCGGAATGGCACGAAGGCGGTAGCGTGTTGCCGTGACCGTCCGGTCTTGTCACCCCGCGCGGAGCGCGGGGTCTTGTTACCCCCGATCAGATCTTCGTCCTACTCACGTACCGGCAAGCCGCGTTCAACGATCAGATCCATCGCCCGGTCGATTGGGATATGTACCTTACCCTCCATCGTATAGCCATAGCTATTGAGGAGTGTCCGCGCCTCGGAGACATAACTGCGATAGGTATTCCCTGTCACCGGCGCCGGTTGTGGGGTGAAGGGTACACGCCCTGCTAACAACACCACTAGGCTTAACATAATAAACACCATTAAACCGGCAATCATCAGGCGGCTCAGAGGTGGTTCAGCCATCGTGCGGGTCTGCTGAGCCGGTCGTGGCGCATACCGTGGTGCAGAATAGGTTGGGCGATAGCTCATAGTCGTCTCTCCTCAGCATTAGGTTAGTGATGACCGCTATTCTGCAACTGCTCCATATTGGGATCACGCAGCGGCAACAGCGGTGCTTGTTGCACATTAGCAGCAAAGAGGGCAACTACCAGGCCGATCAAACCAATCGGTGCGGCAATATCGGTCAAGGTAATATCCCACACATGCTCGCGGAACTCCGGAAGCACGATCCACGCCATGTCAACGAAGCGCATAAAGACAATCCAACCGGCAATTGTCGCAAGGGTTGTCAGATTGCGCTTGGTACCACGGAACAGTAAGACGAAGAAGGGCAACGCGAACGCAAATAGCATCAGGGCCAACGCCACAAAGACCCAACCGTGCTGCGTGCGATGTATGTACCATGGCGTAAATTCGGCCACATCACCCGACCAGATAATCACCAACTGACCGTAGGACATATATGTCCACAGGACGGTGAAGGCAAACATGAGCTTGCCAATATCGTGGATCGGCTTCACCGACACGTATTCACGGAAGAGGCTCGCATCGCGCACGCGGTTCATCATCAGCGCAAGGAATGCCAGCGTCATGAGGCCGGAGTTAGCAATATAGTGCGCACCGTAAATCGTCGAGAACCAGTGTGGGTCGAGCGACATCGTCACATCGAACGAGAAGAAGGTTACGGTGATTACAAACAGAGCCACGCCGATACCGCTCAGTCGGCGCATACGGGTCGCCAACTTCTTCGGATCACCGCCGGCGTCCTGCTGGCGTGACCAGCTTCGCAGCGTATAGGCGAGCAGCGTCCAGATCGCGAAGAAAATGGCAATACGAGCGGTGACCCAGATTGGGCTAAGCCATGGCACCTTGTGCGCGATAATCGGGTCGTACTCAGTACCACCAGGGGTCACGATTTCGGGGTTAGCCCACTCGTACAGTGGGTGTTCAAGCCCAAGCGCCTTGTACGTATCGAAATAGCCGAGCGCAATTGGAATGAAGAGCAGCCCCATGATCGGCAGCGTTGCTGCACCGGCTTCGAGCATTCGCCGCACGGTGACGCCCCATGCGCCGCCCGTAAGGTGCTGCACCATCAGAAAACCGAGGCAGCCGAGCGGGATAGTCATTGCTACATAGTAGCCATAGATATACGACTCGAAGAACGAGGTTGGGTTGAGAAAATATCCGGCAACCAAAACACCGATTCCTATCACGGCAGCGGTCAGGCCGAGCACCTGAACCTGCCCAAGCTGGGGAATGCGGGTCTGCGAGATACTTGTCGTAGCCATGGATCCTAACCTTCCAGCCTAATTGCCGAGCTTTGCGCGCTCAGCGGGAGGCACGTCATCGATAGTTGCATTCTGGCTCAGTTGCAAAGCCCGGATGTATGCGGCAATAGCCCAGCGATCTTCGGGTGTAATCCGCGAAGCGTAGCTATACATTGACTGATAGCCGCCGTTGTTCGGATCGCCGCGATACACACCGTTCGTTATAATCACGAAGAAATGGCTGAGCGGTGCTTCACGCAAGCGCTGTTGGTGAAAATTCGCCGGTACGATACCACCCCGCTCAGCGACCATGCTTGCTCCGTACCCTGCCTCGCCGTGGCACACCGCACAATAAATGTTGTACTTCAGTTGCCCGCGCAGCAGCAGGTCTTTGGTCACCGGGAAGGGCATCGCGTCCACTTCCTTGCCATCGACGAGACCGGTGTAGAGAAACTCATCGGTCTTAATCACCTCATACGGGATTGCCCCCGGTACATTTGGCCGCGACGAACGGCCATCGGCAAAAAAGCTGCTCGGTTCGTAGGTTGTGTACTTCTGCTGGTCGTACATGTCTTGGTGACATGCAGTTAACAAGAACACCAACAGGCCAATCCAACCAAAGCGAATAATGCGCGATGTGAGGCGAGGCGTCTGCATGGGTTTCCCTCAGTATGGCACTTCTGAAACCTGCATCGGGTTAAGCGAGCGCAGGAATTGCGAAGTGCGCGAGCGATCAAACAGCGGATCCGTCGACTCAATGCACAAGAAGAAGGCGTCTTGCGACGCATGCTGAAACCGTGGCACGTTGAAGACCGGGTGGTACGGAGCCGGCAGGCCATTGAGCACCACCATTCCAATGGCCGAGGCAAATGAAGCGAGCAGAATCCCGCTCTCGAAGGTGATCGGGATCATTGCCGGCCAGTTGGTAATATCGAGGGGACGACCACCGATATTCAGCGGGTAATCAACCAGATTACCAATATACTGCAGAATAAACCCGGTAGCGGCACCGATCAGGCCGAATAGCAGCACTAAGCGTGGCACACCGGTATCGCCGTGGGCAATCTCTTCAATCACCTCTTCGATTGGGAAAGGTGAGAAGGCGTCCATCTTTGTGTAGCCTGCTGCTTTGGCTTTCCGGGTTGCTTCGATCAACGCTTCTGGCGTAGGGAATTCTGCCATCACGCCGTAGACATCGTTACGCATCGTTCTCCTCCTCTAGTCTGCCGAGGCTGCGCCGTGAGCCGCGCCGTGATCGCTGTGCCCGTGCCCATGCTCGTGCGCGCCATGCTCTGCCCGCCGCTTCGCCTTCTCTGTCTCTTGATGGAGGAACAGCCGCATCTCAAAGATGTTGATCATCGGTAAGACGCGGATGAAGAGGAAGAGCAAGGTAAAGAAGAGACCAAAGGTACCAAGGTAGAGCGACCAATCCCAAATCGTCGGGATGTAGATGTCCCACGACGAGGGCAAGAAATCGCGTTCGAGCGAGATCACGATGATTACGTAGCGTTCAAGCCACATACCCACGCTGACGATCAGCGAGATGATCAACAGGGCTGGGATGTTCTGGCGCACCTTCTTAAACCACAAGGGTTGAATGGCTATCGCGTTGCAGAAGAGCAGGCCCCAGTAGGCCCACGAGCTTGGCCCGAAGAGGCGGTTATAGAGGAGGTATTCCTCGAATTCATTGCCGCTATAAAGCGAGGCGAAAACTTCCATGAAGTAGCCGTAGACGACGATCATACCGGTAGCGAGCATCACTTTCGCCATCACATCGAGGTGGTGGATGGTGATGTAGCTCTCAAAGCCGTAGAAGGTGCGTACCGGGATCATCAGGAGGAGCACCATCGCAAATCCGGCAAACACGGCGCCGGCCACGAAGTAGGGCGGGAAGACCGTGACTTGCCAGCCGGGGACTTGCGAAATGGCGAAGTCGAGCGAAATGATCGAGTGAACCGAGACTACCAGCGGGGTCGAGAGACCGGCCAGCAGGATCGAGGCTATCTCGTAGCGGTGCCAGTGGCGGGCCGAGCCGCGCCAGCCAAGCGCTGCAATACCATAGAGGCGCTTGACCCAGATGTTCTTGGCCCGATCACGGAGCGTGGCAAAGTCGGGAATCAGACCGACCAGCCAGAACACCAGTGACACGGTGGCATAGGTCGAGATCGCGAACACGTCCCACGCCAGTGCGCTGCGGAACTGTGGCCACATGCCGTGCGTGTTCGGGTACGGGATCAGCCAGTAAAATAGCCATGGCCGGCCGAGGTGCAGGATCGGGTAAAGACCGGCGCATGCCACAGCAAACAACGTCATTGCCTCGGCAAACCGGTTGATCGAGTTGCGCCACCCCTGATTGAGCAGCAACAAGATTGCTGAGATCAGTGTACCGGCGTGACCGATACCGATCCACCACACGAAGTTGATGATGTCCATACCCCAGCCGACCGGGATATTAATACCCCAGATACCGACGCCGCGGATGAACAGCCACGTCACCGACACGAAGAAGATCATTAACAAGAAGAACGCCACGCTAAAGCCGGCCAGCCAGCCCTTTGGGGTCTTCAGCGGCGGCGTTAACGGGACATCGCCGATCTTTTGCGTGATCGACGTGTAGGTTTCCCCCGGCAGCAAGTACGCTTCACCGTCATCGATGGGCCGGGTTCGGAGTGGTTGCGCCTGTGCCATCGCTAGCCTTCCACCTTTTCTAGATCCTCAGACGGGTTGCGGACACGAGCCAGATATGTCGTGCGCGGTAAGGTGTTGAGGAAGCCGAGGAGGCTGTAGTTGTGACCTTCCGCCTTCCACTTCGCGACACGGCTGTTCGGATCGTTGATGTCGCCAAACACGATTGCACCGGTCGGACATGCCTGTTCACAAGCGGTTTGAATGGCGCCGTCGCTAATGACATACGACGATTGTCCAGCCTGTACTGCGGCGCGTTTAGCAGCAATGCGTGCGCCGCTAATGCGTTGCACACAATAGGTACACTTCTCCATCACACCTCGAACGCGCACCGTCACATCTGGATTGAACGCGAGCTTGAAGGTCTCGGTTGTCGTATCGCTGTATTGCAAGAAGTTGAACCGCCGTACTTTATATGGGCAGTTGTTCGAGCAATACTTCGTGCCGACACAGCGATTATACACCATGTTGTTCAGACCTTCGTAATCATGCACGGTGGCAGCAACCGGGCAAACGACCTCACACGGCGCCTTTTCACACTGCATACAGTTGACAGGCATCATGTAGATGGCCGGGTTGTCGAGATCTTCACCCGCGAAGTACCGGTCGATGCGGATCCAGTGCATTTCGCGACCGCGTGAGACTTGATCTTTACCAACAACCGCGATATTATTTTCAGCTTGGCAAGCGACAACGCAGGCATTGCAGCCGATACACGCATTGAGGTTGATGGTCATGCCCCAGGCGTTACGTCCGGCGTAGTTATCGCCGGGTTGTAACGAGAGATAGTTAGGAGCTTCGCGACCATACTCCTCTTTGTACACCTCTTTGGCGATATATTTGGGGTCTTCCTTGAACTTCTTGAACTCGCCAATGCGATAGATATCGCGTCCTTCGAGTGTCCAGTGATCTTGGGTGCTGACTAGCAAGTAGGTGCGGCCGGTATTAGTGACACGCGCACCAGCTCCAAACCACGGGCTATCGCTAGTCCGAATCGGATAAACGTCGATACCGACGCCATTGCCAACCCGTCCGGCATTGGTACGACCGTAGCCAAGGTTGAGGGTAATGGAATCTTCGGCGTGACCAGGGAGGAGCCAGATGGGCAGTTCAACAACTCCGCCACGGTACTCGATCCGCGCAATCGTACCGTTGACTTTCGAGAGTTGTTCGAGGTAGCGTTGGCGCTCGCGATCATCGACTTCGTTACCTACCAGTCGGTCGGCACTGAAGGGTAGACCGAGGAGTTTGATCGCAGTCCGTGGACTCATCAACGCGGCGTTATCCCAAACCAGCTTGGTGAGTGGGCGTGGTAGCTCTTGCAGCCAACCGTTATTTGCATAGAAACCATCGAAAACTGACGGGTCTGGCCGGAAGACAATTTCAACACCATCACCAGGTTGGGGTATCGCGGTGGCGCGAATCGCTTCTTCGTTGAGCGTGGGATTGATCACCGGAGCGGCCGTATCGGCGATCACGCCGGTGGCGAGCGCTACATTCCAATTGGTATTGCCGATTCGTTCCTCCCAGTAACCGCGCACTAGATCGTAACTTTCCGCATCGGGTTGACCGAGCATTGCCGCCAGCAACTCGTTGGCCGTTTTACCACCGTAGAGTGGCTCGATCAGTGGTTGCACGATACTGGCAGTCCCGTCAAAGGCGCGCGCATCACCCCAGCTCTCCAGTGGGTGGGCCTGCGGAATATGCCATGTCGCCTGTACCGATGTTTCGTCGACGAACTGGCTTAAATGAACGGTCAGCGGAACCGTGGTCATCCGTTCGGCAAAACGCAGATCGCCAGGAGCATTGTAGACCGGGTTGCCGCCGATCATAACTAACAGCTCTACTCGACCGGCAGCCATCTCGCTGACCAGCGTTACCAGCTCGTTTGTTTGATTGGTCGGGCGCGCTTCTACCGGTTCGTGATAGAAGACCGTCTTACCGACATTGCCTAGCTCAGCGTTGATCAGGTGGGCAAGGGCATGCACGATAGGTGGCTGCTGGTCGCCGGCAATGACCACCGAGCGCCCGCGATGCTCTTCAAGGTCTTTGGCAATCGCCTTCAAGAACTCTTCAGCCTTCGCTGCAAGGGTTGCCGGTGCTCCACCAATACCAAGTTCGTGGGCCAAAGCGCCGGCAAACGCAGCAATCGTATCGGCCCGTAATGCCAGTCGGTGATCGGCTGCCGTGCCGGTCGTTGAGGGACTTGCCTCAATCACGTACAGCCGGTTCATACCGGTGCTATCCTTGCGCACCTTACGGCCATCGGCGAAGGCACGGGCATATGCGATGAAGCCGGGACCGGGCGCGAGGAAGTCGGCGTCGAGGCTGACAATTACCTGGGCGGCTGCCAGATCGTAGCGCGTGGTAACATCACGGCCAAAAGCAAGGCGCGCGCCTTCCACAACATTATCGCGATTTACCGGCTCGTATTGGTACCAGCGTGCCTGTGGATAGGCCCGCAAGAACTGCTCAATTTGGGCAGCCAGCGATGGCGACGTCACTGTCGTGGTCAAGAGACGGACGCCGGCGCCTTGGGTTGCCTGCGCTGCCGTCAATGCATTCGCGAGGGTCGTGGTAAATTCGGCCCACGTACTGGGTGCCCCTTGGCGCAGCACCCTCGTTGAGCGATCAGGGTCATACATCGTCAGAATCTCGGCCTGAGCAAACAGATCGGTGCTACCGAGACTGGCCGGATGGCGAGGGTTTCCCTCGACCTTCGTCGGGCGGCCCTCATTCGCACGTACCAGTACGCCGGTACCGTACCCACCGAGCGTCAGTGTCGACGCGAAGAATTGTGGTACTCCAGGAATACGCCCTTCGGGTTGGCGATCAAATGGCGCGATATACTGGCGTGGCTGATAGGTACAAGCCGTTACACCGGCTAGGGCGAGTGAGGCACCCATCAGCTTGAGGAACGTGCGCCGGTTCATTCCATCGCTCATCTCGCTCGCACCACGCGGAAATTCGCGCTCCACCAATTCACGGAACGCCGGCGAATCGGCCAATTGGTCGAGCGAACGCCAGAACTGTGGTCCGCGCGCGTCGCGCAACTGAGCGCGAATGGCCTCAAGATCAGATTGCTGCTGTGTCATGGTTGTTTACCACCACCGTTGCTAATGAATTCAGCGGGCACTTCGGCACATTTCACTTTGGAATGTGCAAGCGGGCGATCTAGCGATGGCACACATAGCAGTTGGTCAACTGCTCCGGTGGCATAATTCCATATTCGGCCACCAGTCGGCGCCCAATCTCTACCTGATTCGCCGGCGGGACGTAGTCCATGTTGTAGACCTCCTCCCGTGGCCGAACGTAGAGTTCTGGGTTGCGATGGCAGTTTAAGCACCAGCCCATATAGAGCGCTTGCTGCTGCCAGACCACCGGCATATTGTTCACCTGGCCATGGCACGTTGAACAGCCAATACCTTTGTTCACGTGGATCGAGTGGTTGAAGTAAACGAAGTTGGGTAGATCGTACACCTTTACCCACTCAATCGGTTTACCGGTGGCATAGCTCTCGCGCACCTTCTCCAACAGAGGACTGTAAGTCTTGATCTGCGAGTGGCAGGTCATGCAGGTTTCGGTGGCCGGAATGTTGGCAAAATAGGATTGATCGACCGAGACGTGACAGTAGCGACAATCTATACCGACTACGTTGACATGCAGTTGGTGGCTGAACGCCACCGGCTGCTCAATGGCCACATTGACCTGCCGGAAGTAGTTGGAGCGAAAATAGACGCCGAGTATCAAGATACCTTCGACGACGAGCAAGACCAGTGCGAAGATGCTGAGACGGGCTAGAAGATTGGCGTTGCGGGGAAAGATCTGTGCCATGCTGCGTACCCTATCCAGGAAGCGAATTGCACGGTGTCGGCCTGCCAGTATTATAGAACTGTTTTGCTTTTGCGTCAAATACTTGGACGCGAACTTATCATTTTTTACCTAGTCTGATGCTGGAAATACGAAACAGACAGCGTGGTTTAAGTTGCAGGTTTTTTGCATATTTTGCATTGACTGTCGGTGACTTGTCATACGTGTACCCTCGTTGTGCTTCATAACGATGACCAACTTCTGTTCCTATAGTACCACAATTTTGTGTGCAAAATGTCGGCAATTCTGTGACAAGTGTCGCAAATTTGACGAGCCGGTCGCACCGGAATTGGGCTGAAAGTTATGGTATAGTGGTGCAGCGATGAACCGCAGTCCACGAGGAATGTCCGATGAAAATTGCGATTATTGGCTTAGCGAACAGTGGTAAAACGACCGTCTTTAACGCTCTTACCCGCGGTCATGCCGAGACGGCGGCGTATTCGTCAGGGCAATTAGAACCGAATTTGGCGACGGTCAAAGTGCCCGATCCACGTCTTGAGGTGTTGGTGCAGATGTTTAAACCGCGTAAAGTGACTTATGCCGATGTGCAGTATGTCGATATTGGCGGTCTGAGCGGTAGTGGACGCAGCGGTAGTGGTTTGCCACCGGTATTGCTCAATTACATTGCTTCCGCCGATGCATTGCTGCATGTGGTGCGTGCATTTGATGATCCTACCGTTCCCCATCCGAACGGTTCGATTGATCCGCAACGTGATATTGCCGCTGTTGATCTAGAATTGGCGTTTTCTGATTTGAGTATTATTGAGCGCCGACTCAACCGACTGAACGCTGAGATTCCGAAATTGCCGGCTAAAGAGAAGGAACAGCGGATCGCCGAACGTGATCTCTTGCAGCGATTGCGAGAGGTGCTCGAAGGTGAGGTTCCGATCCGTACCCTTGAGTTGACCGACGACGAAGCGCGGATGATTCGCGGTTATCAGTTCTTGACGGCCAAGCCCTTGCTGATCGTGCCGAATATTGGCGAAGCGGAGATTGCCAATCCGCCGTCCATTGCCTATCCGCACCGCAATAGTGCCGTCGAGCCGATCTGTGGCAAGATCGAGGCTGAGTTGGCGCAGCTCGACGATGCCGAGGCCCGAGTATTTATGGATGATCTGGGTATTACGGCGCCTGCCCGTGACCGGGTGATTGCTGCTAGTTATCAGTTGCTCGGCCTGATCAGCTTCCTTACCGCCGGCCCCGACGAGGTGCGCGCATGGCCAATCCCTCGCGGTACTCCGGCTGTGGAAGCAGCAGGTGTGATCCATTCGGATATTCAGCGTGGGTTTATCCGAGCCGAAATTGTTGCGTACCACGACCTCGTTGCTGCCGGTAGTATGCACGAGGCGAAAAAGGCGGGCCACGTGCGCATGGAAGGTAAACAATACATTATCCAAGATGGAGACATCTGCCACTTTCTCTTCAATGTCTGAACGTTTATTGACGACGTCCCTGCGCTCCGTGCCGTGGGGCTATGCAGTGGCCCAGGTGATGGCGGCTGCATTGGCCGCCATCGAACCGGCGCGGGCGACTGCCGCTGCGTTGCGACGTGATGGTGACCGATTGTTGGTTGGTACGCGGGAGTACGATCTGACTGCGTATGACCACGTGTGGTTGGTTGGGGCCGGTAAAGCCGGTGCAGCGATGGCCCAAGCGGCGATGACGGTATTAGGTGATCGCTTGAGTGGCGGGATTATTGTGGTGAAAGATGATGGCGCACCGTTGCCCGTATTGGTCGGTGTAGACATGGTGCGCGCTGCCCATCCTACCCCTGATGAGCGAAGCGTACATGCCGGACAGCAAATCGCGACCCTGTTGACGCAGGCTGGTGAGCGCGATTTGGTGCTGGCGCTGATTTCGGGTGGTGGTTCTGCCTTGCTTAATCTACCGGTCGCCGGTGTCTCGCTCGCCGATATTCAGGGTCTGACCCATAAATTGCTTGCCTGTGGTGCGCCGATCGGTGCGATTAATACGCTGCGTAAACATCTCGATCAGATTAAAGGTGGTGGGTTTGTCCGTTTGGCTGCGCCCGCTACTGTTGTCGCCCTGATCCTCTCTGATGTGGTTGGTAGTCCGCTCGATGTGATCGCGTCTGGGCCGACGGTAGCCGATCCAACGACGTTTGCCGAGGCGTTGGCGTTGCTCGATCGGTACGACCTGCGTGCCGACTGCCCGCCGGCCATTATCAATTATCTGAGCGCCGGTGTACGGGGTGAGCGCCCGGAAACCCTCAAGCCAGATGATCCGCGTTTGGCATCAGTGCAGAATGTGCTGATCGGCAGTAATGCGCAGGCGGCAGAGGCAGCATTGGTGGCTGCACGGGCGGTCGGGTTTAACGCTATGCTGCTGACCACCTATCTCGAAGGTGAGGCGCGCGACGTTGGTCAGGTGCTGGCCGCGATTGCACGCGAGATTGCGACCCATCATCGTCCATTGTCCCGACCGGCGCTGATGATTGCCGGCGGTGAAACGACCGTGACGCTCCGTGGGAGCGGACGTGGCGGCCGAAACCAGGAGTTGGCGCTCAGTGCAGCAATTGCGTTGGAAGGGTTGACCGATGTGGCGGTAGTCGCATTGGCAACCGATGGCGGTGATGGGCCAACCGATGCTGCCGGTGCGGTTGCGACCGGTGATACGGTGTTGCGGGCGCGTATCCTGGGTCTTGATCCAGTGGCTCATCTGCGTAATAACGATGCGTATCCCTTCTTTGCCACGCTGGGTGATTTGCTCCTTCCCGGTCCTACGGGGACAAATGTGAACGATCTGCTCTTTGTCGTAGCCGGCTAAAGATGACGAAGGGACGCCTGTGTTGCGCCCCTTCGTCATATGAAATGCTTACGATTGCAGCTCGCTGAGCGCCTCTTCGACCGGGATGAGATGGGCCGGGCCACCGATCGGTGCTATGACTGTCTCCACATTCAACCCCGAATGGTGAATCGCATCCGTCACAATCGGGGCGAAATCGCGACGGGTGATGAACACTACCGTCGGGCCGGTATCGGTGCTGGCATAGACCGGCACGCCACGGGCGCGCAGATCGTTACAAAGGCGGAACAGGGTGATATTTTCCGGTTCCCACCCGATAATCTTCTGTTCACGCGAACCGGACATCGTGACACCGTGGAGACGTATACTGTCGAGTTCGGCCAATTGACCGATCGTTTGCCAATCGCCACGCCGGGCAGCGGCGATACATTCGCGAACTTCGTCACCGCGAGCGAGCATCCAGGCGCGGAAGAAAATACTCTGCGGCGCGTCGTGGTGCGCCTGTTCGGTCTTCAGCCCGATCCGCGAATCGATAGGGACCGTAATTAAGGCGAGATCGTCGAGTTCGTGATCTTGGTCGAGACGAACGGCAAAACTTTCGTCGGGTGGAATACCGGGATAGCTTAGCCAAAGGGCAAGGCCACCGGCAGCACTTCGGCAGCCAGAACCGGCCAGCCGACGGGCGAGGATTGACAGAAAGCGGGTGTGACCGGCGAGTTCGGGGCCAAAGATCGCCCCAACCGCTGCACAGGCAAGGGCAGCAGCAGCAGAGGCACTTGTCCCCAACCCCTTGCCGGTCGTGCGAGTACGCACGATATTGCGTGACACAACGCGCGCGTGGCTGGTGATACCGCCCAATGATCGTATCGTATCGAGTACGTGTACGATCCGCTCAAGTTCACGCCCGTGGGCAGGGACACCACCGATAACCGCACTATCGGCGGGAAGCGCCGGATCAAACTCGACCAGGGTCGTGGTGTGGGCAGCAGCGTTGTTGATCGAGATCGATGGCAAAAACGCAATGCGTTGTACCCAGTCGCTGAGACCGTGATACTTCAGCACTCCCTGCATTGGAAAGGCGCGCGCGGCAGCAATACCCTGCCTGCGAGCAGGTGGGAGGTGCGGTGGTGACGGCAACTCAATGTGGTGACGACGCAGATCGGCTATGATCCGTTCGTGTGCCGTCCGCATCGGGACCACTAGATCGGCAAAACCTTGCGGGATTGACGACTCATTCACGGTGCGTTCCTCATCTTACTGGCGACCACTATAATTAGGGGCTTGCTTCGTGATAACTACATCGTGCGGATGGCTCTCGATCTGGCCGGCGGTGGTAATGCGGATGAAACGCGCATCGCGGCGGAGGGCCTCGATATTGGCAGCTCCAACGTACCCCATTCCGGCGCGCAACCCACCTACTAGCTGATACACTGTGTCGCTCAGTGGACCTTTAAACGGAACCATACCCTCGATGCCTTCAGCTACTAGTTTACGTGCTTCAGTAACGTTGGTCTGGAAGTACCTATCGCCACCACCGCGCTGCATAGCCCCAATACTGCCCATACCGCGATAGCTCTTGTAGCTGCGGCCTTCATAGAGGATCAGTTCGCCCGGACTCTCTTCAGTTCCGGCAAAAATCGAACCGATCATCACGCTATGGGCACCGGCAGCGATTGCTTTCGGAATATCACCGGAATACTTGATCCCACCATCAGCGATAATGGGAATGCCATACGGCTCAGCAGCACGTGCGCAGTCGAAAATCGCCGTGATCTGTGGCATCCCGGCGCCGGTGACGACACGGGTCGTGCAGATCGAACCCGGCCCTTGACCGACTTTCACGCCATCGACACCACGTTCGATGAGCGCGATGGTCGCGACTGCGGTAGAAACATTGCCGCCGATGAGTTGAACACGCGGAAAGAGTTCGCGTAACTTGACGACGGCATCGAGCACACCGCGCGAATGGCCGTGGGCCGTATCAATCACCAACACATCAACACCGGCTCGCACGAGTTCAGTGGCCCGCTCGATATAATCGCCGCTAACACCAACGGCTGCGCCGACGCGCAGCCGTCCTTTCTCGTCTTTGCAAGCGTTCGGGTATTCGATCCGTTTCATAATGTCTTTCACGGTGATCATCCCGCTCAGCTTGCCACGTTCGTCCACGACGAGCACTTTCTCGATCCGATGACGGTGCAAGACCTCTTTCGCTTCTTCGAGAGTTGTTCCTTCCGGTACTGTGACCAAATTGCGCGATGTCATCAGTTCGCGGATGGGGCGAGTGCGGTCGGTCTCGAAGCGGAGATCGCGGTTAGTGATGATACCGATCAGATCACCATCGGCAGTGGTGACGGGTACACCGGAGATTTTGTATTCGGCCATCAAGTCGAGTGCATCGCCGACGGTACGGTCGGGTGGTAACGTGATGGGATCGGTGATCATCCCACTTTCCGAACGTTTGACTTTACGCACCATCTCGGCCTGCTGTGCAATCGGCATGTTTTTATGAATGATGCCAATCCCACCTTCACGGGCCAGTGCGATTGCCAAGCGATGTTCGGTCACAGTATCCATCGCGGCGCTAACGATGGGAATGTTCAGACGGATAGTGCGGGTGAGCCAAGTTGAAACGTCAACAGTAGAGGGTAAGACGTTCGATTCGGCCGGGATGAGGAGCACATCATCAAACGTGAGTCCTTCGCGGGCGAACTTTTCTTCCCATGCGATACCCATGATTGCCTCCGTAGAACGAAGATGTACAAAAAACCCCCGCGGCCAGCGCAGGGGAATGAACGACTGCTGACACAGAACGGCACCGTATAGATACGTGCCGATTGATCTTAACTATACTCCGACCGCGCCGCCTCGTCAAACAAAGGAGTGTACGTTAGCATGAAAACTTGCTACTACTCTGTCATGACGGGTATTCTCTTATGAGAAAAGAGATGCTATGATAAAGCATAACACAATGCAGCATGGGTAAGGAGTAGTGATTATGGGTAAGCGAATTCTCCGTGGGCTGGCCTTCGTCGTCGCCAATGTGATCGTCATGATCATCTTGCATGGCAACTCACGCCAATTTTGGCCGAAGATTCCCTATCTGAGTTTACGTAACGAAAGTACATTGGAGCACTCGCGCCTGCTGTTCAACACTCTGTTGGTGGTTACGGCTGGACAAGCCCTTATCGGTAAGTTGCCACGAGAGCGTTGGTTGCCGCGCGGGATCGTCATGGCTGTATTACCAGGCTTACTTCCGGCACTGATCTTTTTCGGTCAGCGGGTATTGCGGCTTCAGGGTGAAACCGGTGAACGGTATAATCTGAGTCTGGTGCCAATCTTGCCCATTGTTGCTGTAGTTCTGGAAGAGGTACTGGTTGACAAATTCAACCCCTCGACGCCTGAACCACACGCTGATTACAGTCATTTGGTGTAGAACGGCGACACCTGTGAGGCGGAGGCGGAACCTATCCGCCTCTATCGACATCTTCATCGCCACTCGGCGAACATCACATCGCCACCGCGGGTCGGTACCCCAACCCCACCACGTACAGCCACACCCTGTTCATCACGGACGGTAAACGTTACTTCTTGGCGGACACGCAGGCCACAGACGCGCGCGTTGCCATTGCTATCGAAAGCGCTGCGTAACTGTAATCCATCAATACTTATGCCCCATCCGAACGTACTGATACCGGTAATTTGAACTAAAATGCAGCGCGTATCTTCATTTTCGCTCAATTTGACGAAGCGCAGACGAGGCAGCTCAGATGGCACGGTCGGCGTTGGGGTTGGTGGCGTCGGTACATCAGTATTATCGACCAGCCAGCGTTCAAGGTAACCGATCTGCCCGATCAAGTTCTGATCGCCGCTGGTGCGGATGCGTAACTGATACCAGCCTTCAGGTTGGGTACTCAAGACTTCAACCTCATCACCATTACGCACCGGATAGGTTAATGCGCTTTCCGGTGATGGTTCTTCGTGCATGAGGGTAAATGCCCCGTTTGCATCCACGGTAATCCGCTCTGTGTAGACGTATTCAGGTCGGACACCGGCGATTACCCGCACACTGCTGTAGTCGCGTAACGTAATGGCAGCGCCGGGTACCGGTGTACCATTCAGTTCGAGGGTAAATGGAATCGCACCGACGATATCAATATTCAGATTGTTGATCTGCAAGCGCAATTCTCGGTTGCTGCTGCCGGCCACAATGGTGAGAGCGATCGGCTCATAGCCGGCGGCACGCAAGATAGCGGTCTTCACCGTGCTTAAACCGTCTCCCTGTACGGTAAGTTCAAGCGGACTCGTCCCGATATAAAGTTCAGCCGGAGTGATCCTATCGACCGTGAGCGACAGACGCGGGCTGGTGGGAGATGGTAAAACCGATGTTAGCGATGGCTCCGGTGTCGGTAACGAGTTGGCAGTTGGTTCAGCGGTTGGTAGGTTTGTTATCGTCGAAAGCGTCGTGCGATTCAGGCCAATTGCCGCAAGGATCATCAATATCACAATCGTCATGATGCCAATTGCCAGGGGGAGCGACCAGCTCAATGTGGCTTGTTGCTCAGGCAATGCGCTCGTTTGGGCGATTTCGCGTTCGAGCGAGTCGATGGTGCGCATCACCTCACTCGTGCGCGGATCGCCGGTGGGCAGTCGATCAAGTGCGTCGCGGTAGATACTGAGGGCTTGGGCAGGTTGCCCTTGAGAGCGCAACGTATCGGCGTTGTCGATCAACGCAATCACCGGATCGGGAAAGGACGGCATTGTGGACTCAGGACTCAGCGGTTCATCTATTGCCAGCGACGATGATGGCAAGATAGCTTGCCACTCTTTGAGCAGCGGGCAGGCCATTGGGGTTTGGCATTGCCAGAGACGTTCAAGCATTTGAGCCGGACCGAGTCCCCAGCGTTGCGCCAGCGCATCGCGCAGAATGTGGAAGCGTTCGGTAGGCCGCAGCAAATCTTCTGGCGCAAAGAAGCTTTCATCAGCCGATGCCGCACGTACCTGTTCATCACACCAACCGAGTAGTTCAAGTATAAGTAATGCACCGCCGAAGCGATCCACGGCCAAACCCGTTGTGGCAACTGGGTGTTGGTATGGCCCCTCTGGTGTTGATAACGGTAAATGTCGGATCCCAACGCCGTGCATAGTTTCAAGGTCGA
The DNA here is from genome assembly GCF_056331925.1 of Chloroflexus sp. NCBI lineage: Bacteria > Bacillati > Chloroflexota > Chloroflexia > Chloroflexales > Chloroflexaceae > Chloroflexus > Chloroflexus sp. The sequence goes on along the minus strand of NZ_JBWGQH010000021.1, from coordinate 22,429 downwards.
CGAGGGCGATGGGAGCAGTGGCCGCCGGATCGATCAGGCCGGGGAGCATTATGTTCGCCGGTTGCAAATCACCGTGGGCGAGACCACGCTGCTCAATCTCGGTGAGCAGATTGGCAAGAGCGCGGGCAAGGCTCAAACTTTGGGTAGGGCTGAGCGGACGACGGTGCCGGATCAACTCTTGCCAGGTTGGTCCGTGTAACCAGGGCATCAGAATGGCATAGTCGAGTTCAGGCCATGCTGCTACCAGTGACGGTTGATTCGCTGCGGTAATGACCAGGCGGCGTGCTGCCTGGAGACCGGGAATGGTGCTCAGACTTTGCAATTGTTGCGCGTGGTTTACAAGAGCCGGATCGCGCAATTGCGATTGCACCTTGAGCGCGACAAACCCACCTGCGGTTCGCAATTGAACAACATGACTATGGGAGCCTGCTTGGACGAACGGTCGACCGGGAATGGCCGGGTGGGCGCAAACCTGATAGGTAATCCCATCGATGATTAATTGGTCGTCGATCACTGGTTGAAAGAACATGGATTGTAAAGATGTATAAACTCAGCGCTACGTTAGCCTGGGTGTGTGGCCGGTTGGTAGAGCATCGTTGCCCATGTGTACGGTGTACAGTGCCGAGTTGAAGGGTGAGATGGAGTATGATTGTTTGTAACTGCACTGTATATTATAGAGTATACCACCTAAGCCGGTAAGTCTGAACTTGTGACGGAGTACCGTAACGGGAACTTCCTAGGTTGTTTTCATGATGCGAATAAGCGTTTTGAAAGAGCAATGCATGACGTGCATACCGCTATTCTCGATTTGATCTACCGTGATTGAGCCTAGATCACGGTTTTGTTCGCTCATTCTGGGCAAATAGTGAACAATTCTCAATTATTGAGGGCTTGACGAAGTGCGTTATCGAGAGTAGTCTATAGTATGCACCCCTTGTTATATCTATCACAACCGGTACAGATCATGACTTGCATGGAGGAGGACTGTCGATGATCGACACTGCGCCCCCTGCCCCCTCACGGGCGCCCCGTTCCAACCCAATACGGGATCGTGTTGATTGGGAAACCCAGCGCGCAGTAGCGCTTGCTAATCCCGGCGCGTTTCACGGTGCCATTGCCCGCACGGTAATCCATTGGTACGATCCGAAGCACAATTGCTGGATTCGCTTCGATGAGAGTAGCCAGCGTTGGGAAGGTCTCGATGCTGCTACCGGTACACCGGTCACGGTCGATTATCCCGCCGACTATCAGCCGTGGCAGCAGGCTTTTGACGATAGTGAAGCACCGTTCTACCGCTGGTTTTATGGTGGTCTGACGAACGCCTGCTTCAACGAGGTTGATCGGCACGTTATGATGGGTTACGGCGATGAGGTCGCTTACTATTTTGAAGGCGACCGTTGGGATAACTCGCTCAACAACGGGCGTGGTGGGCCGGTTGTACAAGAGACGATTACCCGGCGACGCTTGCTAGTTGAGGTGGTGAAGGCTGCGCAGGTGTTGCGCGATCTTGGTCTCAAAAAGGGCGACCGGATTGCGCTGAATATGCCCAATATTATGCCGCAAATTTACTATACCGAAGCGGCGAAACGTTTGGGCATTATTTACACACCGGTCTTTGGTGGATTCTCCGATAAAACCCTCTCAGATCGTATCCACAATGCCGGTGCGCGGGTGGTGATTACCTCTGACGGTGCGTACCGCAATGCACAAGTTGTTCCGTATAAAGAGGCGTATACCGATCAGGCTCTTGATAAGTATGTGCCGGTTGAGACAGTTCGCCGCATTGTTACCGAAACACTGACGACCCTACCGTTGAGTGCTGACCAACGCCAGAAGATTATTGATGAAGTTGAGTCGGTTCTTTCCGGTGAAATTACCATCGAGCGTTCCGATGTGATGCGTGGCGTTGGTGCGGCACTGGCCCAGATCCGTGATCTTGATGCGGCAACACAGGCCAATGTGCGTACTGTGTTGGCGCAGGCGTTGGTCGCTTCGCCACCCCGCGTCGAAACGGTAGTTGTGGCACGTCATACCGGCCAAGATATTCTGTGGAATGCCAATCGTGATCGCTGGAGCCACGAGCTGTTAGAAGCGGCACTTGCGAAAATCTTGGCAAACGCACGTGCTATCGGGATCGATGTGCATAGCGAAGCCGATCTACTGAAGTTGCCGGACGATCAGCTCATCCGTGCGCTGTATGCGAGTGTGCCCTGTGAGCCGGTTGATGCCGAGTACCCGATGTTTATCATCTATACCTCGGGGAGTACCGGTAAACCCAAGGGAGTCATCCACGTTCACGGCGGGTATGTGGCCGGTGTGGTGCATACGTTGCGGATAAGCTTTGACGCTGAGCCGGGTGACACGATCTACGTCATCGCCGATCCGGGCTGGATCACCGGTCAGAGTTATATGCTTACGGCGACGATGGCCGGTCGTTTGACCGGGATCATCGCTGAAGGTTCGCCGCTCTTCCCATCGTCAGGGCGGTATGCCAGCATTATTGAACGGTACGGGGTGCAGATCTTCAAAGCCGGCGTCACTTTCCTCAAGACGGTGATGTCGAACCCCCAAAATACCGAGGACGTTCGCCTCTACGATATGTCGTCGCTGCGGGTTGCTACCTTCTGTGCTGAGCCGGTGAGTCCGGCTGTGCAGCAGTTTGGTATGCAGATTATGACCCCTCAGTATATCAATTCATACTGGGCGACCGAGCATGGTGGGATTGTGTGGACCCACTTCTATGGGAATAACGACTTCCCGCTCCGCCCCGATGCACATACGTACCCGCTGCCGTGGGTGGCCGGTGATGTATGGGTAGCCGAGACCGACGAGAGCGGGAATGTGCGGTATCGGGTGGCCGATTATGAGGAGAAGGGTGAAATTGTCATCACTGCACCGTATCCCTACCTCACGCGCACAATTTGGGGCGATGTCCCCGGCTTTGAGGCGTATTTGCGCGGTGAAATTCCGCTGAAGGCGTGGAAAGGTGATGCCGAGCGGTTTATCAAGACGTACTGGCGGCGTGGGCCGCACGGTGAGTGGGGCTACATTCAGGGCGATTTTGCCATGAAGTACCCGGATGGCAGCTTCACCCTGCATGGCCGCTCAGACGATGTGATCAATGTGTCGGGCCACCGAATGGGTACCGAAGAGATCGAGGGCGCGATCTTACGTGATCGCCAGATTACGCCCGATTCGCCGGTTGGGAATTGTATCGTTGTCGGTGCTCCCCATCGTGAAAAGGGTCTGACGCCGGTTGCTTTCATCCAGCCCGCACCGGGGCGACGGTTGACGGCTGCTGATCGCCGACGACTCGATGAGTTGGTGCGCACCGAGAAGGGTGCGGTGAGTGTGCCCGAAGATTATATCGAGGTCAGTGCGTTTCCCGAGACGCGCAGCGGTAAGTATATGCGCCGCTTCTTGCGCAATATGATGCTCGATGAGCCACTCGGTGATACGACGACGCTGCGTAACCCTGAGGTGCTTGAAGAGATTGCAGCTAAGATCGCTGAGTGGAAGCGCAAGCAGCGTCTGGCCGAAGAACAGCAGATTATCGAGCGCTACCGCTACTTCCGCATTGAGTACCATCCACCTGCCGTAAGTGCCGGCAAACTGGCGGTGGTGACGGTGACAAATCCGCCGGTTAATGCATTGAATGAGCGCGCACTCGATGAATTGAATACGATTGTTGATCACCTGAGCCGGCGGAATGATGTTGCGGCGATTGTGTTTACCGGCCAAGGTGCCAAGAGCTTCGTGGCCGGCGCTGATATTCGCCAGTTGCTCGAAGAGATCCACACGGTCGAAGAGGCAATGGCGCTCCCCAATAATGCGCACCTCGCCTTCCGCAAGATCGAGCGTATGAACAAGCCTTGCATTGCCGCGATTAACGGTGTAGCGCTCGGTGGTGGTCTGGAGTTTGCAATGGCTTGTCACTACCGTGTGGCCGATGTGTACGCCGAATTCGGTCAGCCTGAAATCAATCTGCGCTTGCTACCCGGTTACGGCGGTACCCAACGCTTGCCACGCTTGCTCCACCGGCGGAGCAACGGTACCGGTTTGCTCCGCGCGCTTGAGATGATTCTGGGCGGCCGCAGTGTTCCGGCGGATGAGGCGCTTGAGCTGGGCTTGATCGACTCTATCGCCACCGGTGATGCCGATGCATTGACGCTGGCCTGCTCGTTGGCCCGCGAGGCAATTGCTTCTGATGGTACGTTACGTGAAGATGCCGCTGTGACCAAGGCTTTCCGACAGCGCCACGCGCAACTCGAAGAGTGGCGCAAGCCCGATCCGCATTTTGCCGATGACCAATTGCGCTCGATCATTGCCCATCCGCGTATCGAGCGGATTATTAAGCAGGCTCATACGGTTGGGCGTGATGTGGCGGTGCATCGTGCGCTTGATGCGATCCGCTACGGTTTCATTCACGGCTTTGAGGCTGGCCTTGAGCACGAAGCAAAGTTGTTTGCCGAAGCAGTGGTCGATCCGAATGGCGGTAAGCGTGGTATCCGCGAGTTCCTCGATCGCCATAGCGCGCCATTGCCGACGCGCCGGCCATTGATTAGCCGTGAACAGGAGCAACTGTTGCTGGAGCAGAAAGAGCTGTTGCCGATTGGATCGCCCTTCTTCCCCGGTGTGGACCGGATTCCGAAGTGGCAGTACGCGCAGGCCTTTATCCGCGATCCGGAGACCGGTGCTGCGATGCACGGCGATCCGATTGTCGCCGAGAAGCAGATTATCATTCCAGTCGAGCGACCACGTGCAAATCAGGCCCTGATCTATGTGCTGGCCTCTGAGGTCAACTTCAACGATATCTGGGCGATTACCGGTATTCCGGTTTCGCGCTTCGATGAGCACGACCGCGATTGGCACGTGACTGGGTCGGGTGGAATTGGTTTGGTGGTGGCTCTTGGCGAAGAGGCACGTCGTCAAGGCCGTTTGAAGATCGGTGATCTGGTGGCAATTTATTCGGGCCAGACCGATTTGCTCTCACCGCTCGTGGGTCTCGATCCAATGGCGGCCGATTTCGTCATTCAAGGGAACGATACACCCGACGGTTCGCACCAGCAGTTTATGATTGCCCAAGCGCCGCAATGTATGCCGGTGCTGCCGGACATGACGCTGGAGGCTGCCGGTAGCTACATCCTGAACCTCGGTACTATCTATCGTGCGCTCTTTACCACACTGCGAGTACAACCCGGTCGCACGATCTTTATCGAGGGTGCCGCAACTGGTACCGGTCTCGATGCGGTGCGGACCGCAGCCCGCAATGGCTTGAACGTGATCGGTATGGTCAGTTCGCCGAGTCGTGCGGCGACGGTATTGTCAGCCGGTGGTAAAGGGGCTATTAACCGAAAGGATCCGGCAATCGCCAACTGCTTTACCCGTGTCCCCGAAGACCCGTCGGAATGGGCTGCATGGGAAGCCGCCGGTCATCCGCTCCTTGAGATGTTCCGTGCCCAGAATGGTGGTCGCCTGGCCGATTATGTGGTCTCGCACGCCGGCGAGACGGCGTTCCCGCGCAGCTTCCAGTTGCTCGGCGAGCCACACGACGGTCATATCCCGACGCTGACCTTCTACGGTGCGAGTAGTGGGTATCACTTTACCTTTATCGGCAAGCCCGGTGCTGCTTCGCCGACCGAAATGCTGCGGCGGGCCGGGTTGCGGGCCGGTGAAGGTGTGTTGATCTACTACGGTGTCGGAAGCACCGAATTGATCGACGGCGCCGGTCTTGAGGCAATCGAGGCTGCCCGTCTCATGGGCGCTCGGATTGTGGTGGTGACGGTCAGTGACGCACAGCGCGAGTTCCTTCTTTCACTGGGCTTTGGTGCTGCCTTGCGCGGTGTGATCAGCATTACCGAGCTAAAGCGACGCTTCGGTGATGAGTTCGATTGGCCAAAGACGATGCCACCCTTGCCCGACTCACGGAAGGACCCGCAGGGCTTGAAAGAAGCGGTGCGGCGCTTTAACGATCTCACGTTCAAGCCGATCGGTAGCGCTGTCGGCGGTTTCTTGCGCACACCCGATAACCCGCGCGGGTATCCCGATTTGATCATCGAACGTGCCGGGCACGACGCGCTGGCGGTGAGCGCTATGCTGATCAAGCCGTTCACGGGTCGGATCGTCTACTTCGAGGATATCGGTGGTCGTCGCTACTCTTTCTTCGCGCCTCAGATTTGGGTACGTCAACGCCGTATCTACATGCCGACTGCCCAGATTTTCGGTACGCACCTCTCGAACGCTTATGAGATTGTGCGGATGAATGAGGAGATTAGCGCCGGTCTGATTACGATCACCGAACCGGCAGTGGTACCGTGGGATCAGTTGCCGGAAGCTCATCAGGCGATGTGGGAAAACCGCCATACCGCGGCTACCTACGTGGTCAACCATGCCTTGCCACGGCTTGGGATTAAGACGAAAGACGAGCTGTACGAGGCATGGACGGCAGCCGATCGTGAATAGGTACGGTACGCTTACCAAACTTGTTGTCAGGCGAGAGGGGCGGATCAAGTAGCCGCCCCTCTCACCATTTGCGCTGGTTGCAGTTACGTTCGCCGTGGCTGTCCTGCCGGACAAATGCGTTCTAGCCAGATAATTCCACTCACAGCGATGGTAAGTAAACCGGCGAAGACGACGTATGCTTCGGAGGGGCGCGCTTGGGTTACGTAGATTCCAGTTAGCCCACTTGCACCGGCCAGTAAGTAGCAGGTGAGCACTGCTTCGCGCTTGGTTAGGCCAAGTGCATGGAGCCGGTGCGAAAGGTGATCTTTGCCGGCGGTGGTAAATGGATTCACCCGCCGACGTACTCGCGAGACGAACACTAACGCGAGATCAAAGAGCGGCAAACCGAGTACGCAGACCGGCACGAGCCACGTTACCAATGGTGTGTTGGCAAGAAAACGTAACTTGATCGCTAACGCAGCGAGAACAAAGCCGATGAAGAGACTGCCTGTATCACCCATGAAAATGCTGGCCGGATTGAAATTGTAGCGGAGAAAGCCGAGACACGCCCCGATCAGTGCAGCGGCCATTGCTCCAACTAGCACTTGGCGCGGTTCGTTCATTGCGGCCAGCAGGAGAAAAAAGGCGGCAGCAATTGTCGCTATGCCACCCGATAATCCATCCATGTTGTCGAGAAAGTTGATCGCGTTGGTAATGACTACAACCCAACCCAGAGTGATGATCCAGTTGATCACCGGCCAAGGGAAGAGCTGCACCTGTGTCCCGCCGAGGAGAAGGACCGTCGCGGCTAGTATTTGCCCGGCCAATTTGAGAACTGCCGACATACCCCAGCGGTCGTCGGCCAACCCAAACAGTGAGATGATCGTAGCCCCGAGAAGGATTCCGATTAATTCTCGGATGTAGTTCAGATTACCGAACAATAATAGTGCTACGACAAAGGCCGTGTAGATCGCGGCTCCTCCTAACAGTGGAATCGGTGTCGTGTGGATGTCGCGGGTACGGGGGACGGCGATCACACCACTCCGCAAGGCGGCTCGCCGTGCGATAGGTGTAGCGACGATTGAAAAGGTTAGTGCGGTGATGAAGATGAGTGCAATATTAACCATACTAATACCCTAACGCAAAGCCGCGAGTGTAAGCTACTTAGCGCTCCGCATGCCAATTACCTTGGATGCGGCGCGGTAGCGGCTGTTGTTAGCACTTAATTTCAGCTCTCTCTCTTTTGCTCGTCAGTGCCCGACTCACAATTACTTCGCGATCTTTGCGTTCTTCGCGATCTTTGCGTTACCGCAGTTGCTCAATCTGCTTAATCAGTTGCTCAACTCGGGATAACTCACCGGTACGACCGCTACGCTGCAAAACCGCCAACATACGGCGTGCCTCGGTCAATGCTGCATCATATTGAAGTGTCTCACTCAATACCAACGTATACTGCTCGCTCAACGCAGTATTTGTCGGTTGGATCGACACTGCACGTGCATATGGCTCAACGGCGCCGGCAAAATCGTTTGTCTGCACCGCGAGGCGGGCGACGGCTGCATACAGGTTTGCAGCTTGTGCTTCAAGGGTGGGTAGTTCGAACGCCCGTTCCGGTTTTTCCCGCGTTTCGGCTAACACCCGCTCTGCGCGCGCCGCCTGTACGGCGAAAGCGTCACGCAGTTGGTTAAGCAGATCGGGGCGACTGTTCAATGCGGGAGCAATCCGATCAAGGTTCTCAACCATCTGCTGAGGTGCTTGCTCGATGGCGCGGAGGTAGTATGTCGTGGCTGTATCGAGATCACCGCTGCGAATACGGATCAGCTCACCGCGTCGGAGAGACGTGTCACCGAAGTTCGGATCGAGTCGAGCCGAAGTGTGCAACAACTCATCGGCCTGTTGGAAAAATGTGCCGGCTTGTGCAGCATCACCGCTAACAGTGGCATATTCGGCCAGTTGTATCAGGACACCGGCCCGCTCGTTCATCAGTGCAACATCTTGAGGGGCAATCTCGGCGACGCGCTCATACCACTTGAGCGCCGTATACAACCGTTGCACATCGTTCGTCCAACTATACCAAAATAGATTGATTCTGCCGAGATTTGCGTAATGGTCTTTGTTGAGTGGGCTAAGTTGATGGGCATGCAATAATGCCGCCTCTGCGTGGGCAAGTAAACTTAACGGCGAAGAACGCTGGACGAATCCGGTCACCGCCTCTATCCCGTCGAGACGTAACAGTGCGTCAAGACGAGGTTGACCGGCCTCACCAAGATTGACACCTTGGAGACGGAGTGTTTCGGCAAGTGACATTAAGCTACGGGCAAGGTGCAAGTAGTAAAAGTCCTCACCCGGATTAGCCCGGATGGTGGCGATATATTCATTGAGGGTAGCGAGCTGGGTGCGGATCGAAACTTGACCCTGGTCGCTATAGCTTTGACCTTGCTGAAAGCGCATGTCGGCGTAAATGGGCTGTATGTTCAACCACCAGATCAGGCCGGCAGTAATCAGACCTATCAGAGCGACGGTGCCTATCGTACCGGCAATCGGACGGCGAGCGGACGGACGGCGTACCGGCGGGCGCGGTTGGTTTCGGCGCGTAGATTGGCGTTCGGCCCGCTGCGCCACGACCGGTTCAGGGGTTGTGGTTGGTCGTTGGGCATGCCCGTGCTCGATGCGCTCTGCTGCGATAGCCAACCCTATCAACAACCAAAACATCATCAGGGTTGCCACAATGGGGATACCGGTTAGTCCTTCGACCACATGGGCAGTGATTGCGCTCAAAATACCGATGATGAACAGTTGATACTGCCAACTCGTCGGTCGACGCAATTGACGAAAGCAAAACCAGACCAGGCTACCGATCAACCAGAGATAGGTTCCTAAGCCAAACAAGCCTTTTGTCACAAGCTCATCGAGCAATGCCTGATGTGAACGATCGGGGGAAGCGCCACGCGCTTCAACATTTGCCAGCGACGGTGGATAGAAACGATTGAAAGCGACGAACATACTCTCCGGCCCCCACCCGATGAGGAGGCGCAGTGGATCACTCGTGATCAGACCGATAGTTCCGCTCCCGTGCTCATCTCCCACCCAAATCAACCGCCGTACTAAACCGGTACCGCTATCCACTTCCAGCAGTCGCCCCATACGACCAAGGTACGGAATTTCGCGCATTTGGGTAAAGATGGGAGCATCAGATAGATTAAACACGATCAGAAACCCACTGACCGAGACGGTCAACGCTATCCAGCCAGCCAATGCCTGCGTCAGCAAGCGACTACCGCTAAGATTGCCATTTGCCCGTAACCGTTGTCGCCCGTACCACAGCATCAACGAGATGAATACGAATAGTCCAGCTCCGAGTCCGATCCATGGACCGCGACTCTGGCTGAAAAAGATGGTTAACAAGACAAGGATCAATACAACCGCGTGGGCGATAACACTAAGCTGCCACGTCAAACGTGACGGTTCGGGCGGTGGATTACCGACAAGGGTGAGGCCATAGCCGATAACTAAGACAGCTATCGCTAATCCGAGCCATACGCCCCAATCAAGCGCATTTGCTGCGATGTCGGGTGATGCAAATTGCTGTACGCCGGCAGATGCGTTCATAACGAACGCTAATGCAAAGCCTAGCAGATACAGGAGGGTAAGTATCAGTGGCCAGCGTGGGAGTGCTTGGTTACGATGAACTGTTAGTAGCCACCAGAGTGCAGTCGCACAGATGATTGCTCCTGGGAAGAGCCACCAATAACGAAAGTCAATTGTCTGAATTGCTACACTAAACTTCAAGATAGCGATAATCAGGAGGGTGCCACTCAACCAGAGTGAGACACGTGACAGCGCCCAGCGCCATTCGGCGGCCGGTCTATCGCTTGTTGGGGCGACTCGTGCAGCGGCAAGAGTCGCACCCAGTCGGTAGAACGCTAGCGGTACGATCATAATTAAGTAGGCTGCCACGAAAATCGAATTCCCCAGCGTTGAGGCGACGCGGGCAATCACATCACCGCGCCACGGCAACGGATCAAGCTGATAATGCTGCATGATTCCGTACATCGATACGACAGTGGCGGCAGACAGACTTAGTGTGACAAAGCGCTCTCGTTGGGCTGGTGTACGTAAGGCGACGGCGACTAACACACCTAACATCACGTAGGAAAGGTAGGTGTACAACCCCTGCATGCGTTGGTATGACCCCCATAGGCTAGCTGTGGGCGTGATGGACGTTATGGCTGTCAAAGCAAATACCGCTGTATAGGCCACGATTGACCAGAGGAGCGGCGAGGCACGCACGGTTTGCCACCATGACGTCGGTTGGGTATCGGAAGGACGCTGACTGAGCCAATCAAGCAACCAAGCCAACCCGGCGGTGAGACCGATCAACGCGAGCGAACGCAACACAGCCGCCTTGTCAGGTTCAAAATGGCGGGCCGAATAGAGGTTAAAATAAATTGGCACGAGTGTCAGGGCCAATAACCAGCTAGCCTCAATCACCCGTACACTCCAGCGACCAATCGTACTCTGCGAGGACATGATGAATTCGAAGCCTCTCTGCATGTCTTGATACTAGGATTTTGTCATCAGTTCGGCTTGGCGGTGCGATTTCCAAGTCTGTGCTCGTTCGAGAATCTGACGAGCATTAGCCCGACTATGGTCGTTGGGAACACCATCGAGCATTGCCGCAAGCTCATCGATCCGTTGTTCGGCGGACAACACCTCAACGCTGGTGCGTGTGCGCCCGGCATGAACCTCTTTACGGATATGGTAATGCGCGTTAGCGAACGCTGCCACTTGCGGCAAGTGGGTAATACACAGTACCTGATGACGTTGACTAATCGCCCAAAGCTTCTGTCCAACCACGTGACCTGCTCGGCCACCGACACCGGTATCGATCTCGTCGAAGATCAGGGTTGGCACCTCATCTACCCGTGAAAGAATCGACTTCAGAGCCAGTAGCAAACGAGCACTCTCGCCACCTGAGGCGATACGGGCCAGCGGTTTCAGTGGCTCACCGGGGTTAGGGGCGATCAAAAACTCCACCCGATCGATGCCGGTCCGATCGCAAGCAACCCGGCGTCCGTTTACCGGTAGCCCCTGTGGATCATCGTCGTATGTTATCTGAACGGCGAAATGGACGTTAGGCATCGCCAAATCTTGCATTGCCTGGATAATCTGGTGACTCAATTCATCACCAACTTGACGCCGGCGCTGCGATAATTCAATGGCAAGACGGGCCAATTCAGCCTGTAAAGCCTGCTCTTGCTTCTCAAGATCGGCAATATGGCTCGTGCGATTACGCAGATTCTCAAGCTCTGCTTCAGCTTGCGTAGCCCGCTCGATGAGCGTAGCCAAATCAACCCCATACTTGCGCTGTAAATCCCGCAGTACTGTTAGCCGCTCTTCGATCATGTCGAGGCGACGCGGATCGATATCGAGATCAGCACGATAGCTGCGCAATGCCGCTACCAAGTCTTCCAGTTGATAATGGATATCGGTAGCTTGCTGCGCCAACGGAATTGCGCGCGGATCAAAGCGGGATAATTCGTTCAAGGCGTCAACCGCAAGAGCCATAGCGTCAATCGCTGATCGTCCACTTCGTCCCTCACTACCGGCATACAGTACACGGTACGCATCATCGGTTAAGCTGGCAATCCGAGCTGCATTCTGAGCAATAGTCCGTTCCCGTAACAATGCTTCCTCTTCGCCGGGTTTAAGCTTCGCTGCCATGACATCGTCACGCAGCATCTCCAGCTCTTCGATCCGCTCTTGTCGATGAGCTTCTCCGGTGCGGAGTTCGGCTAATTGGGCTTGTACCGTTCGCAATGCCGTCAACTGATCAGCAACCCGCTGCCGTATCGGTAACAAATCACCAAACCGGTCGAGCAGTTCAAGATGGGTACGGGGGTTAAACAGTGACTGACCTTCGTGCTGACCATGAATATCGATCAGCCGGCTCCCAATCTCGCGTAAAGTGGCGCTATTGACTGCACGCCCATTGATCCGAGCGATGCTACGCCCCGACTCGGCAGAGATCTCACGAACCAGAATGACTTGATCGTCGTCTTCGGTCAGTAAACCGAGTTCGGTCAGTAGCGGGAGTATATGCGGACAATCATCAAGGCTGAAGACACCTTCAACCCTTGCTCGTGGACATCCGGCGCGGACAAAGGTAGGATCAACTCGCTCACCGCGCAAGGTACTGAGAGCGTCAATAATAATCGACTTACCGGCACCAGTTTCACCGGTAAGCACAGTAAAGCCCTGCTCAAAGCGCAGATGCAGACGATCAATAATAGCGAAATCCTGAATCTGCAACTCGATCAACATATCGCAGGTGCCACGAATGTCTCAGCAGTGTCAGCGGTATCATCCTGCGAGCATTGTACCATAACCGGTTTGCCATTATTTGGCTGTCGGTCTATACGCAAACATAGCACAAAGGTTCTTGACAGTCAATCTGTGCTCTGGTATAATCCCGAACAAGTGAGCTAAGAACTTTTGTTCTAATTACTAGCGGAGGAGGACTGCCATGGCAGTAACAAGTCGTGAAATCCGCTCGACACGCCGGATGCCATCAGTTCCTGTACCGGTCTCTTCATTCGGCAATACCGCGTACATCGTGACCGGTTTACTGGCCATTTTAGCGCTCTACGTCCTTGTCAGCGGCCTGATCGGTTGGGGGCAGGTTGTCGTTGATGACTGGAGGTATGGGCGACCGCGTACCTTTCATCTCACTGCCGACGTTGGTCGCGCAGAGGAGACGATGGGGCCGACACGCTTGATCGCCATGAATCTCGATCGGCAGGTGCTCATTTTGGAAATTCCCGGCGGTGATGTTTCCAAAACCCGCACCATTATCGGACCGTACCTTGTTGGCGCCAACGAGGACTTGACCCCGATCACGATGCGGTTAGCCGATTTGAACAACGATGCGCTACCCGATCTCGTTGTAGGGATCAAGAACGAGGAGATTGTCTATCTCAATCGCGGTGATGGTTTTGGGCTGGTAACGGCGGAAGAGCGGCAGAACATTTTGCGCCAGATGTCTGTTCGTTAGGAATGTTGTGGATGAGTTAGCCATACACGTTTAGTCTAGTCATCGTACACCAATGGTGACTGCTGTCGGTTAGCTATCGAGCAATGCGAGTTGGTCACGAGTGGCTTAACTATGGCGTAGATTGCAACGTCTCGTTTTTGCAGCGTATGAAGTCTGTACCGCGAAGAATGAGGTGACAACTGTTGAAGGATAACGGTACGGAAGAGTATCAAGAAGATGTAACAATGCGTGTAGCGAGCATCAGTCTCTCACGGGTGATAGAATGGCGTACTCGCTGTGACATGGCGAGTACGCCATTATCATAGCAACAGTAGCGGTGGGGCAGGTTGCCGGGCAACGTGTCGCAGTGGTTGTGGGGCAGGTTGTCGTGGGCGTCGCGGCGGGGCTGGTTGTCGCGTGTTGTGAATGGAGGGGCTAGTCGTCGCGCGTCGTAGCGGGGCAGGTTGCCGGGCAATGTTTCGCGGTTGGATGTGGGGCTGGTCGCCGGGCAACGTATCTCAGTGGTGTGTGGGGCCGGTCGCTGGGCAATGTGTCGTGGTGGCGTGTGGGGCAGGTTGCCGTGGGCGTCGCGGCGGGGCTGGTCGTTGAGTGTCGTGGCGGGGCTGACCACCGCGCGTCGTGACGGAGTTGGTCGTCGCCGTGTGTTGTGACGGGGCTGGTCGTCGCTTGTTGTGGCGCGATAATGGGTGGAGCTAGTCAGTCACAACGCTGCTACTTTGTTTAATTTTATTTAATCACCCATGTCACGTATAACCACATCTGGTATCTCGGTGATCAAGTTAGACCCATACAAACCGGCGGGAGTATGGAATCCTGGTGTCACATTCCCATTCAATACTTTCTGTACAATCAACAACGCAGTCTGTACCGTGAGTGTGTATCCTTCTGGACCGTCTAATCGGCTTATCACACGCCGTCCACTAAGCTCGGAGGCTTCACCAACAATCGTACTTCGCCCGTGGGTACGGCTCGTTAGGTCAGGACCGTAGAGAGTACGGGCCAGCAACCAACGCAATCCCTGACGTATCACCGGTAACTTTATCATCGGTAATAGCCGTCGTCCTAATCCAAGCCAGTACCGTGCTCGTCGTGGAATTGCAACAAACACTTTAATGTTGGGAATACCGGTTGTGTAGTAAGCTGTCGCAACATCACCCCATGGAATACTGACACAGGGTTGTGGTCCGCGTCCAAAATCGAACGTGCGAACTTCCGATAGTGGTGGTGTTCGGATTAATCTGCCGTTACGTCGTTCACAGCCAGTGGCTGCCATAGTTAACATAGTAATCGCAGTTCCGCGTGAAATGCTGCCGAGCGCACGAAACGCCAGTATCAATGTCGTTGCTGTCGGCAAGCGACGGGCGAGATGGGCGGCTAGACAGTCTGACGGTACGATGTCGAAGCCCACACCGGGCATCAGCATGATACCGGTCTGTTTGGCAACTCCGTCATAGGCCGCTGCTGCCTCAAAGACACTAATCTCGCCGGTGATATCGAGATAATGCACACCGGTAGATAGACACGTATCGATCATCGGTGAACTTGTCTCTTGGAACGGTCCGGCGCAGTGCAACACTAATTGCGCCCCACGTAGTGTGTTGCGCAGTCCATCTCGATCATCGAGGCGGCAAATCGTAAACGGTACGTTCAGTTCTTGTGCCAATGCTGCAATCACCTCTGTGTTGCGCCCGGCTAAGCGTGGCCGGAGTCCGGCAGCCACCGCAGCACGAGCGATAAGTGTTCCGGTGTAACCATTCGCACCGTAGATGATCCAATCGTTCATACTCACCTTTCGCGTAAGCGAGGAATCGTTTCGTATCTTCACAATGATACATCACGGTTTTGATACAATAACAGCGCGTGCCGATATGTATTTCAATGAGTGCCATCTATGGATACAGAACTTTGTTTGCAACCGGCCACCGTTATTGCTCGTCTGATCCGCCAACGCGCCGTTTCTGCCAGCGAAGTGCTCGCTGCACACTTGTCACGGATCGAGGCGATCAATCCTCGCGTAAACGCGATCGTAACGCTTGATGTTGAGGGTGCCCAGAGGCGGGCCAACGCCATCGATGCTGCTCTAGCTCGTGGCGAAGACCCCGGACCACTAGCCGGTTTACCGGTTGCCCACAAAGATCTGGCCGAAACTAAAGGTCTACGCACGACGTATGGTTCTCCGATCTTTGCCGATTTTGTCCCCGATTTTGATGCACTGATCGTCGCCCGTCTAAAAGCTGCCGGTGCAGTGACGATTGGGAAGACGAATACGCCTGAGTTTGGGGCCGGTTCGCAGACGTTCAACCCGATCTTTGGCCCGACTCGTAACCCCTACGATCTGAGCAAAACGTGTGGAGGTAGTAGCGGTGGTGCGGCGGTAGCTCTTACTTGTGGCCTCATCCCAATTGCCGATGGTAGTGATTTTGGCGGATCACTGCGCAATCCGGCAGGGTATTGTAATGTGGTTGGTTTTCGTCCCTCTCCCGGTCGGGTGCCGGTTTGGCCCGATCCCACGCCGTATTTGCCGTTTGTAGTCGATGGCCCAATGGCACGTACCGTGGCCGATATTGCTCTTGTGTTACAGGCAATTGCCGGTCCTGATCCGCGTGCGCCGCTCTCGATCAGCGAGCCGGCCGGTATCTTTGCTCAATCACTCGAACGTGACCTGCGTGGCGTGCGGGTTGCATGGAGTCCTGATCTAGGTGGTTTGCCTGTCGATCCGCGCGTTACTGAAGTAATCATGGGTCAGCGTGCAGTGTTCGAGCAACTTGGCTGTATCGTTGAAGAAGCCACCCCCGATTTGCGTGATGCCGATGAGATCTTTCAGGTCATGCGCGCCTTTCGCTACGAACTCACCCTTGGTGAGTTGCTCGATCACGAGCGTGCGCGAATCAAAGATACTGTTGTATGGAATATTGAAACTGGGCGTGCGTTAAGTGGCCCACAAGTTGGGCGTGCGATGCGATTGCACGCGGCGCTATTGGCTCGCCTGTACGAGTTTATGCAGACGTATGAATTTATCATTGCACCGGTGAGCCAGGTGCCCCCATTTCCGGTTGAGCAGCCGTACATTACCGAGATCAATGGTGTACCAATGCAGAATTATATTGAGTGGATGCGCTCATGCTATTACATTTCGGTCTGTAACGTACCGGCGATCTCGGTACCGGCCGGTTTTACCCGCGATGGTCTACCGGTTGGGATCCAAATTATCGGGCGACCAAGAGCTGATCTGAGCGTTCTCCAGCTAGCCTATGCCTACGAGCAGGCCACGCAATATTGGCGACGCCATCCGTCCCTCGCAACGAAATCAAATTGATAGTGCTATAATGCATACGTGCAAACTGTATCATCACCGGTTAGAATACCATCTATGTTGGGACGGCCACAGATCATCTTCTTCTGTGAGCTAGAAGGGCCGCCCCTCCTTGAGTTGCTCACGCAGCCGGGAGTGCTCTCGTTCCTGGCAAATGGCGAGTATGGTATTGCTGTTGCACTGCACAACCTGTCGCTTGAAACAGCGCAAGCGGTTGCATTGCTCAACCAACATCACATTCCGGTGATCGCTTGGCTGCTGTTGCCTGCTGAAGAAGGTTTCTGGTTCAATCTCCAGAACTATCCGCAGGCGATTGAGCGGTATCGGGCGGTGCGTCAGTGGGCATCGACACACTCGCTACATTTTCAAGCTATTGGGATCGATATTGAGCCGCCTTTAGGTGAGGTCATTGCCAGTCGGCGACGTGGTATGCGCGATATTGCCCGTCGCATTTGGCTTGCTCACGAAAATGTCCTGTACGAGAGTGCGCGAGCGGCCTATCTCGATTTAATCGCCGAAATTCATCACGATGGCTATGAAGTGCATACCTATCAATTACCGGTTATCGTTGATGATCGGCGAGCCGCAACAACGACGATCCAGCGCGCACTCGATATTATTGACTTGCCTGCCGATGTTGAAGTTCTGCTCTGCTTCAGCAGTATTCCGCTCGAACAATTGGGCAACGACCTTGGTGGTGCTCTAATCGATAGCTACGGTCCGTCGGCTGATGCAGTTGCCGTCGGTTGTATCGTCGGCAGTGCTGTACGTTCTAGTAGCGCCGAGGATTTACCGCCACTGACATGGGATGCGCTCGAACGGGATCTGCTGCTCGCCGCTCAATATACCGATACCATCTATCTCTTTTCGCTCGAAGGATGTGTTGAGCGGGGATTACTGCCGCGTCTCGCGCAGATCGATTGGGGTTCCCCGTCTCGTCCAGAACTTGCGAAGCGTCTGATCGTGCAGATGCTTCGCCTCTTGCTCTTCATTGTTGTGCTGGCGATGCGGTTTAGCCGTCCATTGCTGGCATGGTCGGGTTGGATTGTAGCAGCGATACTCCTATTCCGTCTTCGCCAACAAAAACGTTATGACCACCACCTCACTCACCGAGATTGAAAGGGCGCTACGCGCCGAAATGGTATTGTGCGGTCGCCTGCTCTATGAGCGGGGGTTGATCGTAGCCGGTGATGGTAATCTCTCGGCCCGGCTTCCTGATGGTACGATTTTGATGACTCCGGCCGGTTTGGCCAAAGGGATGCTGACCGCCGATGATCTGGTCGTCGTCGATCTCGACGGACGGTTAATTCGGGGAGAACCCAATCGCCAGCCGTCCTCAGAACGCTATTTGCATCTCTTTGTCTACCAACATCGGCCCGATATTATGGCTTGTGTTCATGCTCATCCACCTACGGCGGTTGGGGCTACTCTTGCCGGCGTTAGTTTAGCTGAGCCGTTGCTGCCTGAAGCGCAGATCGCCCTCGGTCCGATACCAACTGCACCGTATGCTCTCACCGGTACCACCGAGATGGGAGCGGCAATTGCCCCATTTGTCGCCGATCACGAGGTTATCCTATTAGCGTATCACGGTGCATTAACTTACGGTGCAACGCTGATGCAGGCCTTCCACCGAATGGAACAAGTTGAACACTGTGCGCGTATCCTGCTAGCGGCCCATCTGTTTGGTGGTGCGCGGCCCTTACCGCCCGAGCGTCTCGCCGAATTGGCCGAAGTACGGCGGGCATTTCGGCTGGCCGGGCGTGTGTGATGAAAGGAGAAAACGATGAAACTTTCTCCGGCTAAAGTTGATCAACTGGCAACAATGCTAGTTGATGTGTTAGCTGAAACCGATGGCGTGCTGTTTCAGACGAGCGATCCCGAATTGCGGGCCGCAATTCGCGAGATTATGATCGACGAGCTAGAAGTTGAAGATCGCTTGAACGCCGAGGTTCATCAGATGTTGCAAGCGTACAAGTATGAGATTACCCACGGGCGTCTCGATTATGATACGCTCTTCCGACGCTTACGCCAGCGCCTGATTGCCGAACGTAAGATCGTTCTCTAATCAATGAAATGACCAGGACAATAAGTTGAAGACGTGGCTAACCGACAACCTGATTGATGATCCACGCGAACAGACAACCGCTGCTACCGATCTGTTGTTGGCAGTGGGAGCTTATATCGCAATATGGCGTCTGCACGGTGAACCAAGCTGGCGTCGGCAAGTCTGGCAGAGTGCATTTGGGATCCTGGTTGGGAGTAGCGTGCTCGGCACGATTGTTCATGGTTTGCGTCTATCTGAGGCCAGCCGTGAACGCCTCTGGCAGCCCCTCAATTTGTTGCTCGGTTTGGTGCTTGCTCTGTTCGCCACCGGCGCAATCAGTGATCGTTGGGGAAAACGGGCCGGTCAATGGGTGTTGCCGCTGTTGGTCATTGCGGCCCGTGGTTTTGTGTGGCTGAGCCGTCGTGTACAACGCGGGTTCCTCCCTTTCATTCTTTACGAAATTACAGTGATGCTCACTGCATTGGTGATCTACATCGATCTTGATCGCCACCGGTATCCTGGTGCCAGAAACATCACTATTGGTATTCTTATCACGATGCTCGCCGCCGGTATACAAACTAGTTCCTTAGAATTGAGGATCGGCAAGCTCCCGTTTGACCATAATGGTCTGTTTCATCTGGTGCAATTGACAGCTTTTCCCTTCCTTGTTGAGGGTGTTCGGGTTACATTAGCGGCAAATCCTGAAAGTTGAAATTAGGTAGATGGGTGATGGTAGCTTGGACACAGTGCTTTTGGCTCATTGTAGTGGTCGTCGCATTGGTGGCGTGTAGCAGTGGTGTTGTCCCACTCCGTGAAACACAGATTGTCGATGATCTCGAGATAACACTCGATACACCAAACCGACCACGGATGAATACCGCCGTCGATTTTATCGTCTTGCTCCACGATGCCCAAGGCAACCCGGTCGATGATGCCAATGTATACCTCGATCTTGACATGCCGGCGATGCCAATGGGCGTCACCAGGCCGGTTGCACTACCCGATGGGCCGGGTCGCTATTGGGCACGCACGGCGTATACTATGGAGGGATTATGGGAAATTACCGTTGTGGTGGAACGTTATTCAATGACCTATCGGGCAACGTTCCACCGCGATGTGCTGCAATAACGGAGAACATCATGCTACGATTACGATTAATCCTGCTCTTCACCTTGAGTATAGTCGTCTTCATAACCGGATGTGCATCGCAAACTGCGACTCCGACACCGGCGGCTACACCAATAGCCCCGGTTATCGCAGCCTCGGAGTTGGTCGTGGGTCCCAACCGACTACCGTTTGGTCTGTTACAGGGTGGGGTACCGCTCAACGATCCAAATCTTTCGCTCAATGTTACCTTCTACTATGTTGGTCCCGGTGGCGATCGAACGAAACCGGTGATGACGGCCCAAGCGGTGTACCGTGGTCAAGGGTTACCGGTCGGTTTATACGTCGCTTATGCTACCTTTGATCGAGCAGGTGGTTGGGAAGCCGAGATCGACATCCCTCAAGCGACCGGATCGCAACGGAGCCGAATCAGACTTGACGTGAGTGAACGGGCTTTTGCCCCGATGGTAGGGGATAAGGCTATTCCGGTACGCAATCTCACTGCTGCCGATGTACCGTCCCTCGATCGTTTAACTTCAGATCCTCGTCCCGATCCTGACTTTTATCGCCTGACCGTTGCAGAGGCGCTAGCGAGTGGTAAGCCTTTTGTCGTTTCCTTTGCCACTCCCGGCTACTGCCAAACTGCCGTATGCGCACCGAATATAGCCGTGTTGAAGCAGCTAAAAAACGAATTCGGGGATCGCGTCAACTTTATCCATATCGAAGTGTACCCCTATCCATTCGGCGAGTCATTTCAACAGGCCAAGACGGTTGATGCTATGCACGAGTGGAATCTACGTACCGAGCCATGGACATTCTTAGTTGACGCGAATGGTATCATTCAAGCCCGTTACGAAGGTGGGATCACCTTTGACGAGTTGCGTCCGGCGATTGCGCAACTAGCCGCCGGACAGCCCGTCAATCCCTAGGCAACGTCTCAACAGCCAAGGTTACGCTTAATCCACCCTCTTGCCCGGCTTCCGCCGGTGTCAAGACGGGTGAAATGCATGCGTCGAGGTTGGCAAACGTATCCATCCATGCAGCCAACGAACGCTGACGGAATGTAGCTGCAAGGGTTTCGATGAGCATGCGTTGAGCCGGACGATTGTACTGTAACGGAATAAGATCGGGCCGATCAATAGCGGCACACATCCGCTCCCAGAAATGCGTTTCCAGCGCAGCTACTGCCAGCCAGCGCCCATCGGCAGTCTGGTACAAACGGTAGCACGCGAGACTACCGTTTAGTGTATCAAGCGCAGCTAAGCCGGCGTATGCCAACGCCAACGCCGGTGTATTAAGCCAACGTGCGGCAGCGAGCATCGAAGTCTCGATACGTCCACCTCGTCCTGAGTGTTGGCGAGCTAATAAACCTGCCAATACGGCACTTGCTGCCATAAGACCACTCACCATATCGGCTGCATGCACACCGAGCACACGTGGTGGTTGTTCGCCTACTGTCAGCATGCCACTCAATGCTTGTGCATTCAAGTCGTGTAACGCTGCCGCACGGTGTGTGTGACCAATTGGCGCGCCTCTGATCGACACGATCAGCAAGCTTGGGTTAAGCTGTAACAAAACCTCGTCTGACAGCCCAAGTCGATCAAGTGCTCCCGGACGTAGACCATCGATCAAGATGTCGGCTACTCGCACGAGATCGTGCAATACTGCTAGTGCATCAGGTTGGCGCAAATCGAGTGTTTGACAGTGCTTGGCTCCATTCAGGAGAGCAAACAGTGGATGTTC
Organism: Chloroflexus sp.; assembly: GCF_056331925.1. NCBI lineage: Bacteria > Bacillati > Chloroflexota > Chloroflexia > Chloroflexales > Chloroflexaceae > Chloroflexus > Chloroflexus sp. Next base: position 730 of record NZ_JBWGQH010000021.1, on the reverse strand, counting down.
GCCGGTCTGATCAACTGGAGGCAACGTTCGCATAGGGTCGCCACCGGGCCGTTCGATCTTGACGACCCTTGCGCCTAATCCGGCCAATAAAGCACCACACAACGGCCCCGGAATATAGTTCGCGATCTCAATCACCGATATGCCATGCAATGTCTGTGAAAGGTCAAGCATAGGTATGCACCACTCACCAGAGCGACTGCCAATGGTGTTATCGTAACACAACCGCCACACGAGCCTGTTTGAACAAGAATCCATACAGATAACCGAAATCGAAAAACGTTGTTTAGAGCACTATGAAGCGAAAAATCGAGAAAATAGAAACCTCTTGACAACTTAGAAGCAGAGTGATATACTATCGGAGCTGGAACGAACGAGGTCTCACTCGCGAGTAGCGAGGCAGACTAAACAAGTGGAGAGCAAACCGAGCGAAACGCGCTGAAGACAATTCAGAGACGTCGCCAGGAAACTTCAGTAATGCTGAACTTTCCTGGTTTTGTTTTCTCCCTCGTTCCGCAGCGCACCTTCACAACTGAATGACGAGTAAGCCAGAAATAGATGCCACGTCAATTCGGTGAAGGGAACAGCGTAAGCTGTAACTCGACACCATCTATGTAGAGTTTGATCCTGGCTCAGGACGAACGCTGGCGGCGTGCCTAATGCATGCAAGTCGAACGCAGCGGCCGTGTGCCGGCTGCGTGGCGAACGGCTGAGGAACACGTGGGTGACCACC
>NZ_JBWGQH010000020.1:0-78773 GCF_056331925.1 Chloroflexus sp. | reverse complement strand
CGCCGGGAGCGGCACGCCGGGTGGGACGGTGTGCCGGGGGTGGGGCGCCGGGAGCGGCGCGCCGGGTGGGCTGCACGCCGGGTGGGGCGCCGGGTAGGCTGCACGCCGGGTGGGGCGCCGGGTAGGCTGCACGCCGGGTGGGGCGCCGGGTAGGCTGCACGCCGGGTGGGCTGCACGCCGTGCAGCCCTACTTGCGATGATCTTGACATTTATGTTATACTAGGACTGTATCCCGAATATAAGCTGATCGTAGCGCTCTGTAACACCCGCGCTTTTGGTGTTGCGATATTTTCCCCATAAACATCGCCGAATCGGCGTCGCTTTTACATCTTGGTTCTCACTTTTATGCAAGTTCCAACCTTCACAGCATTTATTGCCTTTCTTCATCACGCTTGATCCACAGCTATGGATGGTGTGTATGGATTTAGTATCATTCCCCCAATCTATTCTTGTTGTTCTAAGGAGCATGAGTCGTGATGACGGTAGCTGAATTAGAAAGTAAAACCCTCGCAGATTTGCGCGAGATAGCACGAAAATATGACATCTCAGGTGTTAGCTCGCTGAAAAAACGTGAATTAATCGACAAGTTACTCCAGGTCCAGATGGCAACCGTCGCACCAACGACAGACACGGAAACAATTTACAGCGACGGGATCTTAGACATTATGCCGGAAGGGTTCGGTTTTTTGCGCGGCAATCGGATGCTACCCAGCCCAGAGGATGTCTACGTTTCCCAATCACAGATTCGCCGCTTTGCCTTACGGAGTGGTGATCGGATCTGGGGACAGATTCGCCCACCCAAGGAAAACGAGCGCTACTACTCACTGTTACGTGTGGAAAAGATAAATGACCAAGACCCCGAAACGGCACGTAAACGGCCGCTGTTTGATCAGCTCACACCGATTTTTCCCAACGAACAGATCAAGTTAGAAACCGAACCCAACCTTTTACACACTCGATTAGTCGATCTGATTGCGCCCATCGGACGCGGCCAGCGTGGCCTCATCGTTTCACCACCGAAAGCCGGCAAAACAATGCTGTTGAAGGCAATCGCCAACGGCATTACGACCAACTATCCTGACATCCATTTGATGGTGTTGTTAATCGGTGAACGACCTGAAGAGGTCACCGATATGCGGCGTTCGGTACGAGGTGAGGTGATTTCTTCGACCTTTGATGAGCCGGTCGAAAACCACACGAAAGTCGCCGAAATGACGCTTGAACGGGCGAAGCGGCTCGTTGAGATTGGTCATGATGTCGTGATTCTGATGGACTCCATCACCCGGTTAGCCCGTGCCTACAACGTTGCAATGCCCCCGAGTGGGCGCACACTATCCGGTGGTATCGACCCAATTGCGCTCTACCCGCCCAAACGCTTTTTTGGCGCCGCACGCAACATCGAAAACGGCGGATCGCTCACGATCATCGCCACCTGTCTCATCGATACCGGTTCACGGATGGATGACGTCATTTACGAAGAGTTTAAGGGCACCGGTAACATGGAGCTACACCTCGACCGGAAGTTGGCCGAAAAACGGATCTTCCCGGCGATTGACATTCAACGTTCTGGCACGCGCCGTGAGGATCTCTTACTCAACCCCGAGACGCTCCGCCAAGTGTGGACGTTGCGCCGTATGGTGAGTATGCTCGGTGAAAATGAAGGCACTGAGCTGATGCTGACCCGGATGGCGAAGACAAAATCGAATGCCGAATTCTTGCAAACGTTGAGCAAAAGCTGAAACATGCTTCCCCCGGACTACGTACATGTATCGAGTCCGATCGGTCACCGTTTTTCGCTAGGAGGTTGGTAAATGAACTGTCCGAATTGTGGCGCATCAATTACCGCCGGTGCGCGCTTTTGTACCAACTGTGGCTTTCGCCTATCGACGCCAGTGCAAAGCGCACCACCGCCGCTCGTCCCACCATCGGGTGAAGCCAGCAGTATGGCCGACGTCTACGATAATCGTCCAGGTGAACGACTCGATCTCCCCGAACCGCCGGTTGTTGGTACGGGCGTGGGAGCTAGTGGTCTCCGCTTTAAGATCATCGGAACGACTATGCAGGCAGTAGTGCTTGAGGTACCACCTGGTCAGACGGTCTTTTCCGAGCGCGGTGGGATGAGCTGGATGAGTGCAAACGTCCAGATGCAGACCAATATGGAAGGCGGGCTTGGTGGAGCGTTCAAGCGCATGTTCTCCGGCGAGTCGATCTTTATGGTTAACTTTACACCACAAGGTGGACCGGGGATCATCGGCTTTTCGGCAGAGTTTCCGGGCAAGATTGTGCCACTCAACCTTGCACCGGGGCAAGTTATGATCTGTCAGAAAGATGCCTTTATGTGTGCCGAGCGGAGCGTTTCGCTCGACATTCACTTCCGACGTAAGCTCGGTGCTGGGTTGTTTGGTGGGGAAGGCTTTATCATGCAGAAATTGACCGGGCCGGGACTAGCGTTTGTCGAGCTTGATGGAGAGATCATCGAATACACGCTCGAAGCCAATCAGATGCTGAAAGTCGATACCGGCCATGTCGCAATGTACGAGCCAACAGTGCAATTAGACATTGAAATGGTGCGTGGATTTAAGAATATTCTGTTCGGTGGTGAAGGGCTGTTCTTGACAACTCTCCGCGGGCCAGGGCGAGTCTGGTTGCAGACAATGCCGGCGATGAATTTAGCGAAGAAGATTGCCCAGTACTTGCCAACATCGAGTGGTTCGAGCAGTGGAGGTGGTATTAACTTGGGAAGCCTGTTTACAAATGATTAGGTACAAGGTACTACCCCGCTGCGATGATACGGGACATTGCAACCAACCCCTGCACTGTTCACCCCCTCTCCATAGGAATACGAGAGGAGGTGAATGTGCGTTGTGGTCTGTCGCGTTCTGAGTCGGTTACGACTAGAGATAGTAGCCCAGAGCGAGACACAAACAGCCCGCCGATAAGCGGGCTGCACGAGCATTGTTCCCGGGCTGGCTGAGCGAGCAGTAGCTAGACGAGATTGACCAGCTCGTTCGCCGTGCGCCGCATATCGAGGAACACCAAACCAAGTTTGGCCCGGCTTTGCGCCAGCGCGGTTAATACCGCTTCCTCACCGATAGCCATTAGGATTACGTACCCATCTTCACCACGCACAAAGACCTGATCGAGCTGCCCGCGTTTTAACTCGCTGGCAATTCGCTCACCGAGCGAGAGCATTGCTGCGCTCATCGCCGAGACACGATCCTCTTCGACATCTGCCGGCAGCGCCGAAGCCATGATGAGGCCATCGACGCTAACCACGGCGGAGGCCTCAATATCGGGTGTGTTCATCGACAGGGCCTTCAGGTGCCGCACCATCTCTTCGGTTCTGCTTGCCATTCATATCCTCCTTAGAGGCCGTCAGCCAGTTCGGGAAAGGAACGAAATCGTGTGGGCCTTGACACCGACTAGTGCAGAACTAACATCTAGACGGCCTACACGCCGATTATTCTACTACATCTTTGCACGCACGGCAACTAGGTTTGCCGTTTTGTGTCGCTTCCTTGTTACAGACACTTGCAGAATCCGCTGATATTGTAAGAGGTTTTGCACATTTGGTCAACTAGGGAGTGAAGCGACTATGCAAGATTTCGGTGGCCTGTGAGACTGCCTGTTCAGGGGTAAGTAACCCACGCACCGCACTGAGATGCATATCGGCCAGAGTTGTCCAGACGAGTTCGTTGGTCAGTCGATCAGATGGTATCGGCAGACCGTGCTGAGCTTGGGCACGAAACGCTCGTGCCGCAGCCAACTGTATTTGATCATCGAGATCGGTATCACTAAGCTGAAGCGCAAGTTGGGTAGGCTGGCGATTGACAGCCAGCAGCACCCGTTGGCTAGATGGCTCAATCATAAAACGCATAAACGCTTGAGCGGCAGTTTGTTCGGCCTGATCGGTAAGCCGGGCGTTCATTACAATGACATCGGCTTGCACGTAAGGTTGCGGAAGGCGATCGGTTGCACCTAACCGTGGTAAAGGCAAGACACCTAGTTGATCGTTCCAAATTGCGCGATATTCAGCCTGGGCATGCGCCCAATCGATCGCCATAATTGCGTCACGTGATTGGAGCACTCGATCAACCACCACACCATCGAGTGTGGCTAACAACTGTTCATCGCGGTATAACTGACCGAGCCATGCCAGCCAACGCTCTGTGCCTTCCCGCCCACTATCGCCAAGCACTAACGTGCCATCTTCATCAAAAATACGCCCACCGAATGCGTAGAGATAACCAATCGTGCGATCTAATGACAGATTGTAGGCCAATCCCCAAACCGGTGGCACCCGATTGCGATCGGTCAAAGCTCGCCCGGTCTGCAACAGCTCTTCGATAGTAGTTGGTGGTTGCAAGACGTTAGCACGGTTGTAGTAGAGAGCCAATGTATCGAAGCTGATAGGTACGCCAACGAGTGTTGGTTGACCGTCAACGGTGACTTGGGCCGACCCGACGGCAGTAGGTAACAGGCTAGACAATTCACCAGCTGCGATCACATCATCGAGCGGGCGAACAACCCCGGCATCGACCAAAGTGCCAAGGGTATGGCTTTGGACGATTGCCAAATGCGGGCCACCACCTTCTTGCACGGCCATCACCAGATCGGAAGGTAGCGACACTGCCGGACGAGCTTGGACGATAATTTGCCACTGCGGATGGGCTTGGTTAAACTGTTCGACAAGCGTTTGTAGCACACGTCCTTCCGTTGCCGGCCACGCATGCCACAGACGCAACACCGTTCGGCCTGCTTGAGCCGACGGTACGCTCGCCGGTGATGCTGCACATGCCGTGAAGGCTAGCAACCAGCCCAATAGTAGAAGACGGAATAAGAACCGTTTTTGCACAACGTCCTCGCACGATGAGACAAGCGCTTTCATTATAACAGGATGCATACGCGCCAGCGGTTCCACCCATGCCGAGCGCTGCCCGACCTGTATCAATGCGTATCAGTCTTCCGTCCGATTGACAGAATTGCCGATCGGCGCTAGGCTGGTATTTCAGCTATTAAAAGGAGGTATTGGCATGCGCGTCGGGCTTGACTTCGGCACGACCAATTCCAGCGCTGCTGTGTACGACGGCGAAACACTGCGCCTGATCGATCTTGATCCGATCAATACACAACCGGCAATTCTCCGTTCGGCTCTTTTCATTACCCGCGAAGGTGTGCCGTTTATCGGTCGTGAAGCAATTAATCGCTTCAGCGAAGGCAATGTCGGTCGCGAAATTGAGTACGTCTGGAAGTATATCGGTGACGCCGAACTAACATTTGCGGAAAGCGGCACGGTGACGCAAGCGCTGTACGTGAAAGTGGATGCCAATGCGCCGGGCCGACTGTTTCAGTCGCTGAAGAGTAGCCTGCGCGACCGCAGTTTTCAAAAGACCAATGTCTTTGGCGTCTACTACACATTAGAAGAGTTGATTGCGCTCGTCTTGCGTATGATTGTCGAGCGTATCGAGCAACAGCTTGGCCGGCCGATTAGCCATCTGGTGATCGGGCGACCGGTACATTACGCGACCGATCCGGCGAGTGATGCACTGGCGTTCCAGCGGATGCAAGCGGCCTGCCGACTAGCCGGTATCCGGTCGTTCAGCTTTCTGGAAGAGCCGACTGCGGCAGCGCTGTCGTATGCGCGCACCAACCGGCGCGCGCAACGGGCACTGGTGTTTGACTTTGGCGGCGGTACGCTCGACATTACCATTATGGAACTCGACGAGCACGGACGGCCGACCTTTTTAGTCACCGACGGCGTACCGGTTGGTGGCGATCTGCTTGACCGCCGGATTGTGATGGGGCGATTGCTGCGTCATTTTGGGGAAGGGGCAACGTTAGGGCCACGGCGATTGCCGTTCCCCAACCACGTACTCGAACACCTGAGCGAGTGGCAATCAATAATTGACCTGACTCAGCCTAAATATCTGGCAATCATTGATGAAGCAGTCGCTATCAGCGACCGTCCGCACGAATTGCAGGCGCTACGCACACTGGTGCGGAAGAATTACGGCCTGCCGATGTACGAGGCGGTAGAACGAACGAAGGTGGCGCTCTCGCAAGCCGAACGAGCAACGTTCATGCTCGATATGGGCGAAACAATAGTGCGCGACGAGATCCCGCGCTGGGACTTCGAGCGGCTGATCGGCCCCGACGTGCGTGCGGTTGAAGCCTGTATTGATCGAGCTTTGAAGGCAGCCGGATTGCGACCTGAGCAGATCGATGTGGTGCTACGGACCGGCGGTAGTTCGCGAGTACCACGCTTTGTGCGGATGCTCAGCGAGAAATTCGGTGCCGAGAAACTGCAAGAGATGGATGTGTTCACGAGCGTCGCGGCAGGATTGGCCATCAAGGCGGCCGACGACTAAACGACCGGCGTTCTTGTCACGTCGCGCGGCAGTGCAATTTCCCGCCGTGTTACCCGGTTCATCTGCGCCACAGCCGTATGACACGCCTCCCTACCACATTCACGGTCTATGGATTGCCATGCGGCTCTGGATAAAGATTTGGCGATGAATAGACCCATCGGGAAACATGTGATTTCATTATGTACTCTATTACTATATATTGATAACGACCTTCCAATACAATACATTTGGTTATACTATAGTTCCATGCTCTGGATATATTGAGTACAGCAATGATCTCATCCATAAGGTGTTGAGACATGAACCTTACTCACCACAATAATGCGTCCGCCCCCATGGTCCAATGGCCGTTTGGCACAGCCAGTTTTGACGAGATTATCCACTTGTCAGAGGTACTCGCCACCCATCACAACAGATCGCTCAAAGACAATTTTAACCACCTATTTCAACAGATCGCTCAAAGACAATCTCAACCACCGCCTCGCGAGCATAGGTATCGGCAACGACAGCGTGATGCTCGTATAAGCGGTCGAATTCAATGTAAGCAAGGCCACTTACACAGTGGTCTTTTCGCCAGAAGGTCAGCGTTTACTATCGCTACGCAAAGCCACTATTAATGAGCAATGGTCAACTCCCAATTCTGGTGAATGTGAAGGGGCAGATTGTGAAAATTGATCGCATTTCCTAGCATGCGTCGCTGCAGTGGCATTACTGACTACGATGGTAGTGGCAGCAGCACACATCATCGCCACTGCCGCTCTCGTCCATCGGACTAAACAGATCAGCCAAAATGTGAACTGATTGATTACAGCGCGTCAGATCGATCAATGGACCAAGATTGAGCGTATTTTTTATGCGGCACGCGAACTCTGCGCGCGACCGATTGATCAAGAAGCACAGATGAACTGTGGCGGATGCGCCACGAGCTACGCGAGCTGCGTGTAGGGCTACGCCGGGAATGGTAAGCCAAAATTGAGCAGGTGACAGTGGATGCGCCTCCAGGTTGATCAACTGCTTCACCAGCGCTTTGAGTGGCTCTTACAGAATCCGTTGATCCCGCAAAAGTATAAGGATGAACTACACAGGAACGGTAAACTACCTCCCGTTGAGTGGCTTTTGCAAAATCCGTTAATTCGAGCCTTGCTCACCCAAAAACAAAAGGAGGTGACGCAGGCGTTCGATCAGACCTTACACTACCCGCTTCTGATCGAACTGAGCTAGCGGCTAGAACATGTACTGGCTGTTGCCAGCCAAACCGAGTGGGAGTTTTGGGAGACGCTCAGGGATGGGTGAACACGGTCGCGAAGGTTGTGCAAACTATTGCCGAAAAAGGCCAGCAGATCGACTTTCGGTGTTGGTTGATTGAACCATACAACGAGATAATCGAGCGATATCGCCAACTCGGTAATCGGCACTACACAGCGCTTAGTTAATGGAGAGGCTGTTTACCCGCTTTAACAGCTCCTCGTTTAACAGTACGATCGTCATCGCTACATAGCGCTTAGTTAATGGAGAGGTTGTTTGCCCTCATCTCCAGTCCCGCTTTCGCCTGGTGGGAGTGGGACGCTGATGGGGCACACGCCGCAATTGCCACTTCCCCTCGCCAGACGTTAAACGCTCTCATGACAACCCTACCCTCCCACGTAACACCACCGATTATAATAGGCGCGAAGTTTCTATGTTGGAGCGCCTATGACTTTTCAACAGCAACTTGATGAAGCTATCGAGGTCTTGCGAGCCAGCGCTGCGCTTGGGCCGGCGATTGATGAGATTACGGCCCTAGCGGCAGATGCGCTGCTGGCCGGTCACACGCTCTACACTGCCGGTAATGGAGGCAGTGCCGCCGATGCGTTGCACTTGGCCGAAGAATTGATCGGACGCTACCGTCACAATCGCCGGCCTTTACCGGCGATTTGTCTTAACGCCGATATCGGTGCTTTGACCTGTATTGCCAACGATTTTGGCTACGATGAAATCTTTGCTCGCCAATTGGCTGCTCTTGGTAAAGCGGGTGATGTCCTTGTAGTCTTCAGTACCAGTGGCAATTCAGCCAATATTCTCAATGTCCTGCAAGTTGCGCGCACAAAAGGTGTGATCAGTATCGCGCTCCTCGGTAAAGATGGGGGCACAGCACGCACACTCGCCGATCATGCGCTAGTCGTACCGAGCTACAACACTGCCCGAATTCAGGAAGTACATACCCTCATCTTGCATGCTATCTGTGAGGCGGTCGAGCAGCGGCTTACCGATGGAGATGATTCGGCGCAGATATAGGCAGTGACCGGTGACTAACATAGCAAGGCAGATGTTGGGTTGACACCGCCATAGGAACTCAAAATGTCAATTGTTCTGTATCAGTAGCAAAGAGGGAACTATGAACCGCATTCTTGTCACCGAAAAGATCGCCACCGAAGGTCTAGATGTCTTACGCCAAGCAGGCACCGTTGATGTACGGCTCGATCTCGACAAACCAACGTTGTTATCGATTATCGGTGAATACGACGCCCTGGTGGTACGTTCGGCAACCAAAGTTACCGCCGAGGTGATTGCTGCCGGTGAGCGGCTACGGGTGATCGGACGAGCCGGCACCGGTGTCGATAACATCGACGTGGAAGCGGCTACGCGGCGTGGTATCGTCGTTGTTAATGCGCCGGCATCGAACAACGTCGCCGTTGCCGAATTGACCATTGGCTTGCTGCTTTGTCTCGCCCGTCGTATTCCGCAGGCGCATACCTCAGTGCAAAGCGGGCGTTGGGCACGGAACGATTTTATCGGCTGGGAAGTGCGGAACAAGATGCTTGGCCTCGTTGGGTTGGGGCGAATCGGTTCGGAAGTAGCACGCCGGGCACGGGCGATGGAGATGGAAGTGATCGCTTACGACCCGGTTGTCTCGTTCGACCGCGCCGAACAGTTGGGGGTCACATTGGTAACGCTCGATGAGCTGGTGCAGCGCAGTGATGTTGTCTCCTTACACGTTCCGTTAATCGAAAGCACGCGCAACCTCTTCGACCGCGAGCGGATCATGCAGATGAAGCGTGGCTCGTACTTAATCAATGCGAGTCGGGGTGGGATTGTTGACGAGATCGCACTGGTCGAAGCACTCGATAGTGGTCATCTGGCCGGAGCAGCGCTCGACGTGTATGCGCAAGAGCCGCCGCCCGCCGATAGCCCGCTAATCGGGCATCCAAAGGTCATCACCGTGCCGCACATTGGGGCATCAACGAAAGAAGCGCAACTCAGTGCCGGCACCGAGATGGCTGCCGGTGTGGTAACAGCGCTCACCGGTGGGACGCCACGCTACGCCGTGAATGCGCCGTTTGTGGCTCCAGAGGCATGGAACGTATTGCAACCGTATCTGAATCTAGGCCGATTGCTCGGTACGCTGGTCATGCATCTGGTGAAGGAACCGGTGCGCAGTTACGATCTCGAATTGGGTGGCGAACTGGCCGAGATGGATACACAGCCGGTTCGGTTGGCCGTGTTACAAGGTTTGTTAGCCGTGAGCAGCATTGAGCGGATCACACCGGTAAATGCACCGATCATTGCCCGCGAGCGCGGTTTGCGCATGACCGAGCGCGTCAGCCCCGAAGCAGAAAACTATGCCGGCTTGATCACGCTGCATGTGCAGACGAGTGAGCGGACCCGCACGTTTAGCGGTACCGTTCTACGCGGCGAACCGCACATTGTGCAAATGGATGGTTACTTCGTCGATTTTGTACCGCGGGGATCACTCTTGATAACCTATCATCACGACCAGCCGGGTATGATCGGGAAGGTCGGACAATTGCTCGGCACAGCGGATGTCAATATTTCGGGTATGTATGTTGGCCGGCGTGCCCCTCGTGAGCAGGCGGTGATGATTTTGACCCTTGATGAGCCGGCGCCGCCGCAGGTCATGGAACAAGTCGCGGCTATTCCGGGGATTAATGCGGCGTTTAGCGTGACGCTGTAGAACCCTCATTCCACCCCCTCTCCCGATGGGGAGAGGGGGTGGAAGGTCCGCAATGACCTGCTTCAATCCGTTTTCCCGTGGAGAGAAGTCGGTCTGTACCAGCGTAGGTGGGGTGCGGCAAGCTGCCCCCTTCCGATAAGAGGGATGACGTTCATATCCCTAGGGGAGAGGGGGAGCCCTCACCGCATAGAGGCCATTTAGGCCACACTCTCGGCTTCGACCAGAGCTTTGGCGGGTGCAGCCAAGAGGCGGCGATCGAGGCGGAACATCGTTACGATGCCGAGTGCCTGCACGACAGCTAGAGCCGCCAGCAAGACGAAATAGATCGGTGAGAACTTCTCGATCAAGCCATTCTGCACCAGACCAACGTGCAGGAAGAACATGCCGAACACGAACAGGCCAACTGCCGGGCAGATCAGGCCATACGTCGCTGGGCTACGCGACGGACCGTTGAGGTAGGTACGGAAATAGCCCACTCGCCGTAACACTGACCAACCGAACAACCCCACGAACAGTTGCAGAGCGAAGAAGAAGGCGGTGATCAGCAGACGATGCGGTGCATCGATATGTAGCTCGAAGCCGTTGTGGAGACCGTGACTGATGCGCAATATTGCGATGCCGATGAGTGTAAGCAGTGGGATCGGCAGCCACAGACTCGTCCCTGCCTCGACGGCTAAGCCGGTGGTCAGCATGGCACGCACTCCCAACACGAGCATCACGACTGCCACCACGACCGCCGCTGTGATGTAGAAGATCGCACCAAGGATTGACAGGCCAATTGTGAGTTTTACGTTGCTCATCGCTGCCGGGGCAGCTAAGCCAACGCCGACCATCGCGAAGGCGAACGCTGCCTGCATCTGCGTCAAGTGGTTATTGCGCGCGCAGTCGAAATGGCCATTGGCCACAGCGCGGCCAAAGATATCGGCAAACATGCGCAGCGCGAGCACACCCACTGCAAAAAATGCCGTCATTGCGAAGGGGAAGAGATACTCGACGACATTCCACAGACCAGGCACAAAGACCGCACCGCTGACAAACAGCACGTTAATCGTCATTGCCAACGTGAGCGGCAACGCCATCAGGGTCACTGCGCCGTTGGTTTCGCGCAGTTGCAAATAGGCACTGCTGCGGCGGAAATGAGCAAATTCGCTCAGATTCCAGATGAGCGACTGGAAGTGGCGGATAGCGAAGAGTGCAACCCCAACCATCGCTAATAGCAAGAGTGCTTGCCCGATCAGATCCGATTTCGCCCAAAGGGCGACAATGCTGTCAAACGTCACAATGGGCGTCTTCGGATGAGGAACGAGAAAGTTTAGCCAGATGAAGAAGGTAACAGCCATACCACCGTTGCCAAGTGCCGCTAAAAAGTAGGTCGGCACATACCGCTCGCCGAGCGTCCGCAATCCCGTCAAACGACCGATCAACTGACTCATGATTGAGCAACCTCCTCTTTGTCAAAGATATTTTGACCTTTTGCCCATAAGATGCAACATATTGGTTTGAGGTTACATAGTTCAACTAACAAATGTGGTGGGGTATCGTGGGGGCTAGACTCTCGTCGGCACGTATTCGTGGAATACGTATCCTCAACAAATCACTCATATGTCCTGGAAAAGCAACGACGCTGCGCAGTGTTACTATCACAACGCTGCACCGATAGGAACGAAGGGCGATTGATGCCGGTCGCGCGAACGGACCGCAATCACCGCAGCCATTACGCACGGACGATGAGCGACACAAGCGGTGGGGCATGGTGCACCCAGCGCGAAGCCACGATGAAATGTCTTGGTATACACCGCGGTACCGCGGATCGCTTCTCCCTACCGAGCCGCCGGTGCTCAACCTACGGCTGAGACTCAGAGATCGAACCTAGACGTGCCTGGAGTATGATGCTGTGCATGATTGGGGCCACACCGCAGCGAGCCATTGCGAACGGTTGGCAATTGCATCTGGCCTCCTCGTGGCAAGTCCGACCGATAACGGCGACACTCCGAGAACAGTGGATGCTCTGGAAGGCGGGAACGTGACGCCTATCAGCTACGATTGCGCAGTGCAATTGGGGCAGGAACAGAACGTTGGATTCATTTGCGCACTTCTGGAGAAAGAAGATGGTCCCATATCGTGAGGTGCAACAAACTAACTTACCCTGTTACCACCTCTCACCAAAGCGTAGGGAGCCGGCATGCAATGGAAGAGGTGGTAGGGGCCACCGTAGAGACACGATACGCTGCGTCTTTACTACAACGATATGGCACGCTCCATCACGGTATGGTGCCCCATGATAGGGATAATGACCGGCGGCCACGGGCAACGTGCTGCGGTGCAGGTGGCGCATTCACCCAAAGCAGTGCTGTTATCGTGATGGCTGAAAGGAGACACCATATGCACGTCGCCCCAATCACAAACGGCTCAAGGAAGGTGAGATAGAGCGAGAAGAGCGTACCGGCCAGCGCCATCACGACTAACGCTTGACGGGCAAGGCGAAGGAGCGAAAAGCGATCGAGCAGTCATGCCACGATGATCGCAAGATAACCAGCCAAACCTATCAAGCCCACCGGAACGCCGAACAAGCGGGCATACGGGCTTTGGTGAACGGTATTGCAATCGCCGACCGGCCCACAGACTGCACGCTGCTGGTTCAATTCGACGAAGGCCAGATAGCCGGCCAAGACTACTCCTACCGCCGCCAACGCCGGGATCCAGCGCGAGCGGGTGACGGGCAACGGACGGTCAAAGGGCCAGCGCAGGCGCGTAACAGCGACAAAGAACGCAATCGCCATGCCGGTCAGCACCAGCAGCGCGAGCGTATTGGCAAACGGATCGCGGCTGAATGGCGACGATGCCGATGGTGCAACCGGCGCAGCGCCAGACTCAAACGTCGCCGTCAACGGCTCGATACCGGGGATGGCCGGCCATGCATTTCCGCCGGCGGCTAGGGCTTGCTCGATCAAACCGGGCAGCCGGGTAGGAATCTCATCGCTCCCAACCAGATGGGTTTGACCAAAGAACAGGGCCGGTACGCCTTGCCGGTACGCAGCGACAGCAAAGGTTTGCAACGCTGCGCTGTACAACGACTGACCAGCAGGAGTCGACACATCAATCGTGAGAATGTGCAACTGGCTGCCATAGCGGGCCTGCAATGGCGGCAACACCTCATCGAGCACAGTGTGGCAATGCGGGCAAGTGGGCGAATAGAAGAGCACGGCACGTACAACGAGCGACTGCGCGAACGCTGACGATACGCCGAGCACGGCAATACACACCAACACGGAGAGCCATGACAACCTCCTTTCAGCACTACGTGCATAATATTGGTTGCCATGGCTGGTGACTAGCGCAAGTCACCCAACGAATAAGTACAAATCACGCAACCTAGCCCAACGGCGTATAGATGGCACCGCGCGGTGTCAGTTGGCTGCGGAAAAGGATGGGGCGCTCGCTCTGCCAAGCGAGTGGTTGTAGCGACACTGTGGGCAACGCCGCGCGGAGCGCGCGCAATTCAGCCGGTGTTGCTTCGGGACGGGAACGGGCAAGGGTGATGTGAGGGGTAAACGGACGCGGATCGGTAGGCAATCCAACCGACTGAATAACCCCGGCAAGGGACTGGTAGAGGGTCGCTAAACCGGCCAGATCACCGCTGAGACCAACCCAAACGACGCGCAACGAGCCGGTTGGTGGAAAACACCCCAGCCGGTCAAGGCTGAGGCGCAAAGTGGGCGCGGTGATAGCGCGCATTCCGGCGAGCAACGGTTCGACCAGCCGTTCCGGCGTCTCACCCAGAAAGTGGAGTGTCAGATGCATGCCGACCGGGTCACTCCAACGGACAGCCCGGCTATGCATGCTTAGGCGCATCTGTACATCGCGCAGCTCACGGCGCACCTCGTCCGGCAAATCAAGCGCGATAAAGAGGCGCATTGTGGGTTCAGACGATGAGTCGGGCATAGGACATACACTCATTGGTAACTCTAGTAATCGGAGAATATTGTACACCATCAAGCAATACTCTGCCCCTACGGTGCCCCTACTGCCGCGGTACCCGGTTGCCGGTTCATTCCCGGTGGGGGTGTGCCCCGTCTCACCAATCCACCACGATGGCAGCCGTGCCTCACCGCGCCTACACCGTGCCTCATCACACGTAGGGGAACCGCACCGACAGGCCGGTATCCGTCACGTTACCGCAAGGGCACAGCACCGCTGTGACCCTACTGAAGCATTGCTACCAACACTTGCCGCCAAACCTCAATCGGCTGCGCACCGGCCAGCAGCCGGTTGTTGATGAAGAAGACCGGCGTACCAAAAATGCGCAGGGCATGCGCTTCGCTCACGTGGTGGGCAATGACGGCTTTGGTCTCGGCGCGTTCGGCGCAGGCCCGCAACGCTGCCGTATCGAGGTCAAGCTCGGCAGCGATGGCGTCAATGCGGCGCTGTGCGCTGGCCGCGTCGCCTTGCCACGCCTCGCTGTTAGCAAAGAGGGCATTGTGCATCTCCCAGTAGCTACCCTGCTCGCCGGCGCAGATCGCCGCCAGCGCAGCCCACTCGCCTTGTGGACTGGTAACCGGCAAGTGCTTGACAACGTAGAAGACCTTTCCGGTCTCAACGAATTCGGTCACCAAAGCGGAAAAGGTGAGCTGGTGATAACGGCGACAGAAGGCGCAACCGAAGTCGGTGAATTCGACGATGGTCACCGGGGCATTGGGATCACCGAGTATAGCGTAGGGTTCGGCGCTGAGACCGAGCTGCGCCATGCTCACGGTGAGCACACCACTATCGGTGATGAGCGGCGTGGGCACCGCGGTCATTGAGGGGGTTGGTAAGGGGGTTTCACCCAAGCGGATAATGCGCGCCGTTGGCTCCGGTGCTGCCGGCAGTTCGGGAGTGACGGTCGGTAGGCGGTCGAACACGGGTGAGGGTGTCGGAATATTCGCTGTTGCTGCACAACCGGTAAGAACGATACAGAAGGCAAGGATGAGCGCACGAGCGTGGAGTGATTTGGATTGACTGCAATGATACGTCATTGCGTAAACCTTTGTTCATTACATGAGAAAGGCAGGCGGCAGCGAAGCATACCACACCTTATCAATATCCATTTCCAGCACGCCAAGGGTAATGGGGAGCAGAGTCGCTCTTTCTGGTGTCCCGTAGGAAGACGGTTCTGTTTGGCATTGTGAGAGGATGCAGTTCCCGAAGCAATTGCTCAAGGCGAGCAAGGCCATGTGCGGTAAGTTCACCATCGCATAGCTTGCGCCGGTGTCCTACTCACTCACCGGCGCAGCAACGAGACCCAACTCACGCAGCACTTCGTCCATGTGCTTGACGAGCACAATCTCCAGTTGTTCTTTCGCTTCAGCGGGCACCTCGCGCAGATCGATCTCATTCTCTTTCGGTAACAAGACTTTACGCACACCGGCCCGCTGCGCTGCCAGGAGCTTCTCTTTCACCCCGCCAATCGGCAAGATTTTGCCGCGTAACGTAACCTCACCGGTCATCGCAATGCGCTTATCCACTTCACGTTTCGTCAGCGCCGAAATGAGCGCACTCGCCATCGTGATACCGGCTGAAGGGCCGTCTTTGGGAACGGCGCCGGCAGGCACGTGAATGTGAATATCGCTCTGCTGGAAGATCTCGGCTTCGATACCTAGCTCAGTAGCACGCGAACGGGCGTAAGTGAGGGCAGCCCGTGCCGATTCTTTCATCACATCACCCAACTGACCGGTAAGGATCAGTTGGCCGCTCCCCGGAATTACGCTTACCTCAACGAAGAGCACATCGCCGCCGGTGGGTGTCCATGCGAGGCCGGTGACAACACCAACCTCATTCTCGCCGAGCAGTGTCTCACTGCGAAAACGCGGTGGGCCAAGCAGATCATCGAGATCGTCCGCATCAACTTGCGCCGGTATCTCTTTGCCTTCGGCCAACCGAGTAGCCATCTTGCGATAAACCGCTCCGATACGCCGTTCGAGATCGCGTACCCCGGCTTCGTGCGTGTACTCGCGGATCAGCCGTTGTAACGCAGCCGTCGTCAATTCTGGACCGCGTTCGGCTAATCCCTGTTCGTTGCGCTGACGTGGGATCAGGTAGCGTCGTGCGATCTCCAGTTTCTCTTGCTCGGTGTAGCCGGCCAACTCCAACAGCTCCATGCGGTCAAGCAGCGCTGGCGGGATGGTGTCGGCACGGTTAGCTGTGCATACAAAGAGTACCTTGCTGAGATCAAACGGTACATCAAGGTAACGATCGACGAAAGCGACGTTCTGTTCCGGGTCAAGCACTTCGAGCAGCGCTGCCGCCGGGTCGCCCTGAAAACCGATACTCAGTTTATCAACTTCATCGAGGAGCAAGACCGGGTTGTTGCTACCGGCGCGGCTGAGGCCCTGAATAATCCGTCCGGGTAAGGCACCGATGTAGGTACGGCGATGACCACGGATTTCGGCTTCATCGCGCACGCCACCCAAGGCGACACGCACAAATTTACGCCCCAATGCGCGGGCAATGGACGCCCCCAGACTCGTCTTACCGACACCGGGTGGACCGACGAAACAGAGGATCGGTCCGCGGGTTTCGCCACCGGCACCCGCTTCTTGGCGAAGTTTTCGCACGGCAAGGTATTCAATAATTCGCTCTTTGATCCGCGCTAGATCGTAATGATCCTCGTCGAGGACCTGCCGCGCCTGTGTAATATCGAGATTGTCTTCGGTACTAGCGTGCCACGGCAAATCGAGGATCCAATCGAGATAGGTACGCGCTACCGTATACTCGGCCGCACCGGGTGGCATACGCTCAAGCCGCGATAGCTCGCGCTCGGCCTCTTGGCGAGCTTCTGCCGGCAGATTGGCCTCCTCCAACCGCCGTCGCAGCTCGGCGATTTCGGCAGCATGATCATCGGTCTCACCCAATTCACGCTTAATCGCTTCAAGTTGCTGGCGCAAGACATATTCACGCTGATTCTTCGAGACCTCTTCCTGAGCTTTCCGCCCGATCATCAAGATTTCACGCTCACGTTCGAGCAGCCGCAACACGTGCTGCAACCGCTCGGTGACATCGAGGATGTCGAGCACGGCCTGCTGATCGTCGAGACTCAGGTTCAGATTGGCCGCAATGAGGTCGGCCAGCATGCCGGGATGGGGCGCATTAGCGGCTGCAATGGCTAATTCATCGGGCAGATTAGGACTCAGCTCGACAATTTGCTGAAAACCGGCCAGTGCTGCCCGCGCCAAGCCCGATGTCTCCAGTGATGTTTCGTGCGGATCATGGGAGATGCTCACCCGCGCCTGCGGATAGGGCTTAATCGACACCCAGTGTTGTACCTTGATCCGCGCCTGCCCTTGCAAAAGCAGTTGAACCCCACCCTGCGGCAAACGCATCATGCGCACGATCATTGCCGCCGTACCGGTGGACGCTAACATTGACGGTTCAAACTCCTCGCCGGCCTGCACGCGACGAAACACACCGATCATCTTCGTTGACAGTGCTGCTTCATCGACCAGACGTACCCATGCGTCGCCACTGACGACCAGTGGCAAAAACATACCTGGGAAGAGCACTGCATTATTGATCGGCAGAATCGGCAATAGTTCAGGAATATCTGGCGTTACTGGCCGTTGGACAACGTTCGCTTCACTCACAGTTATTCTCCCTCCGCTACCGGAATAACAACCTGCCGCCGTGAACGTCCGGCAAACGGTAGTCGGATTTCCAGTAGCCCATGGATTGAACGGGCACTGGTGCGATCAGGATCGATGGGTCGCTCAAACGGCACTTCAATCTGGAACACACCGGCAGCAATCTCCATGCGGTGCAAGCGGCGCAGGCCTGCCGGTAGCGCCAGTTGGCGTGCTCCGGCGATCCGGACCAGTTCTGGGTATGCTTCAATCTGCAACGTTGCCGGATCCACACCGGCTAATTCGATCACCAGCACCATTTCGTGCTCGGTTTCGCAAACGTTAATTGGCGGCGACCACGGCCGAGTATCGAACTGAGCATACGGCCACCGGCTGCGTAAAATACGAATGTACGAAGCATCGCTCATTGTTCAATTCCTTTGCTTTACGGTTCGAGGAGAAATGATTGTTTAAAGAGTTCATAACGGCGTTTAACCTGTCGCACACGCCAACCAAGTACAAGTAAGACTACCCCAATGGCTATGAAGAAAATCGCTGCTAAATAGGCCAACAACTCAGGCCAAATGATCACAGCCACACCAAGCGCAATGAGCGCCAGACCCTGCGACAAATAAAACCACCATAACGCCGATAGTTCGGCGGTGAGATAATCAAACGGGCGAAAATCGATTCGATACATCGTTATAGACCTCCTTCAATAGAAACGAGTGCGCGTTACTCGTACCAGTCCGCGTCAACCCATGTATTCACGCCATCAAAAGCTCTTCGGTACGCCAATTCGGCGCGCAGTCGAGCGATTTCGCGTTGCATCGCCAGCATACGCCGGCGCATATGTAAGATCAGATCAACGGTATCGGTCGCTACACCGAGATCGTCGATCAAGCGTCTGATCCGGCGAAGTTCATCGAACTCAGCCGCCGGCAACTGAGGAAAAGGATGGATGTACCCCACATCGGCCAAATACTGCAACACCGGCACTGGCAACCCGGTAGCACGTGCTAATTCCTCTAAACTCATCCGTCGCACTAACATAGGCGTCGGCTCCTTGTGTGTTTACGACGACAATTCGGCTAGCGTCACCGGGACAATCTGCTCACGACCATTACGAATAACGGTTACTTGCACCGTTTCACCCACTTGGGTTTCGGTTTCGAGATAGACCAATAGCTCCTGGCTGCTCGTGATCGAGCGACCGTTGATTGCCACGATCACGTCACCCCCAACCGGCAACATCCAGTTTCCGACTCGCACTACCTGCTGCGGCCCCCGCAAACCGGCTCGGGCAGCCGGACCACCTTCGACCAATTCGGCAATGAGTAACCCCTCTTTGATTGGCAAATTCATACCGGCCCGCTCAAACAGCGCAGCACGTTGCGGCGTCAGTTCGATCACGCGCACTCCCAACGATGGGTGCGGATAGCGCCCTTCCCGGATCAACACCGGTACTACTCGCTGCACTGTTCGCGCCGAGATAGCAAAGCCGATGCCAGCATTGGCCCCACTGGGACTGAGAATGGCCGAATTAACCCCGATTACACGGCCTGTCAAATCGAGGAGTGGTCCACCCGAATTACCGGGGTTAATGGCCACGTCCGATTGGATGACCTCGCCGATGAAGCGCTGGTTCGGACTCTCGATGACCCGTCCAAGCGCACTGACAATTCCAAAGGTGAGGGTACGTTCAAGACCAAACGGATTACCGATGGCGAGGACAAATTGACCGACATACACCTGCGTCGAGTCACCGATCGGCAGTGGCCGAATCTCATCGACCGGTGAAGCGACTTTAATCACGGCCAGATCGTTCGATGGGTCACTGCCGACAATCTTGGCCGACACAGTACGTCCATCGGCGAGTGTTACTTGCAATTCATCGGCATCGGCCACCACGTGATAGTTGGTGACAATATGGCCTGCGGTATCGTAGAAAAAGCCTGAGCCACTACCCTGGCGGGGCACCGGATTAAAGAAAAAGTCGTAGCTGATCGAGCGACTGGTGATATTTACCACACTCGGCCCAGCCTCACGATAGACGGCGGCGATCTGAGCTTCCAGATCGGTCGCGGTCATTGGAATAATCGTGGGCATGGTGAACGTCACCGGTGTTGGCGATGGCGCAACCGCCACGGTTTCTCGCCGATCATTCACCAGTGCTGTCCATACGAACGCACCGGCAATAACCAGCAGCAAGAATAGTTCGAAGAATAACACCATTCTCCGACCACGACCGGTTCGTTCCGACATAGAAAACCTCTTCGTTACCATTACAAGGCGGCTTACAGCCGTAAGCCTACCGCCCAACCGTTCTGCGGTTTCGCACCAATTCGCGCAACGTATTCAATTCCGCATCGCTCAATGGCTCAGGCAAAACCAATTTCACCCGCACAAACAGATCGCCGCGTTCTGTCGGATTTTCTAACCGCGGCATCCCCTTCCCACGCAATCGGAAGACCTTATCAGCTTGGGTACGTGGTGGAATCTTCAGGGTTACCGTACCATCAATTGTTGGCACACGCACCTCGCCACCTACTGCGGCAGTAAAGGCATCGACCTCGATAGTCGTCATCAGATCATCGCCGTCGCGCTCAAATTGCGGATGTGGTTCGACTTCGACAACCAGATACAGGTCACCCGACGTGCCACCGGCAATACCGGGAGCACCTTGCCCGCTCAACCGCACCCGCGTACCGGTACGCACGCCACGCGGAATCCGGGCCTCGATCCGACGGTCACCGACCTGGAGGGAGCGCGTTGTACCGGAGAACGCCTCTTCGAGAGAGACGGTCACCGGCACTTCGAGATCGCGTCCGCGTGCCGGACGGCTTGGCCGGCGGAATTGTGGCTGACCGAAGATCGAACTGAAGAAGTCGGAGAACGGGCTATCGGCGCCAAATAAGTCTTCCAGGTCTTCGGGAGAGACGTTGTAGGTATAGACCTGTTGGCCAGGCGAAGCCTGCCACTGACTCCAGTTAAACTCACCGCGACCGCCGCTACGCTGCCAGCGTTGATAGTACGCGCGCAACTCGTCGTACTTGCGGCGTCGTTCCGGATCACTCAAGGCTTGATACGCCTCGTTGATCTCTTTGAAACGCTCTTCGGCTTTCTTATCGCCCGGATTGACATCAGGATGGTACTGCCGCGCCAATTTACGGTAGGCTTGTTTGATAGCCTGTTCATCAGCATCCGGGCTGACGCCTAAGATAGCGTAATAATCTTTGAATTCCATAGTAGTTCGACAACGATGAATTGAAATTATGTATCGGATTCAGAGACGGCGTGTGACGCCGCCTCTGCGAGAGCAGTCAATAGCGCGAAACTATCACCAACGCAACAGACCGGCCAAACCGTTCAGATCACGTAGTAACCGCTCCTCTGCCGGTCCGGCGGCAAACTCGAGTCGCGTAGCGTATGCTGCACAGATATCGACCAGTACATCTCGTAACGGCACCGATTGCGGTTCACCAGCAGCATGCAACAGCATCGCTTGCTCACGACTACCGGCCAGCAGGCCATCGTCGGTCATCCAGACGTCGGTATTAAGATGCCATGGTGCTACCAATACGCTCAGCCGTCCCTCTTGCAACATCGACAACGTGGGATCGATACCCCATACACCGGGTTGGCGCGTGATCTGGTCGAGCAACTCTTGCTCGTGCGCCTGTTCTACCTGCTCGAGGATCGGCCCGACTTTGGCAAGAACATGGGCAAGCGACGCATCAGGATGGGGTAAATCTGCCACATGAGCAATCACCATCTGACGGATGGTGCGCGGCAAGAGATCGGCAAACTGCTTGGTCGCCTCTTCACGACCGAGCAATACCAAACGGCGCAGACCGAAATGAGTCATAGCCCGTTCGGTCAGTTCAGCGAGCCGTTGCAGATAGCGAGTGGCGATATTTTCCATCCGACGCGCAAAGCGGTCGCGATTCCCCATCGCCTGTGTACGCAACCGTTCACGCAAACGGTGTGGATCGAACTCGCTAACTTCACGCCACAGCTCGCTCTCGACATTGCGGAACACATCGGTATACTCAACGATTTCGCCAAGGAACACCTCAAAGAAGCGCCAACCCTCGCCACGCAACCAGACAATGGCGGTGCGCTCATACTGGTCGAGCGCATATACAATTGGTGCAATATATGGCTCACCCCAGCGTGCCTCGACCCGACCGTTGGTCAAATCAAGCAACGGTAGGTCGATATGCAACGGCAAACGGGTAATCGTCACCGTCGAACTCCTGGCTTCGGCCACCGGCGCCGCCGCGAAGAGCGCTAACGTGCGTGCTTCGGGCACCATCTCCGCATCGAGCGCTGCCAGTACTGCCTGTTCAATATCGGCCGGAGCCGCCAACGCCTTTACCGCGTTACGCGCCCGCAACGCCCACGCTCGTCCGGCATTCTCAGGGTTGGCCGGATTGACCGCTACGTATAACGAGAGAACCGGCGGCTGCAATTCACCCAATTCGGACCGAATCTGTTGCACCATCTCGCGATCGATCATACGTCCCATCCTTTCCGACGATCAACGCCACCAGCGTGCGATCACGTTGGCGATGACGGTCAAGACCAAACTCACCACCAGCATGGTGCCCAACGGAATAAAGATGGTTAGATTATCCCGCTCGATCAGGATATCGCCGGGTAGGCGACCTAGCCATGGCAACCGACCGGCGGCCAGTACAACGAGACCGATGACAATCAAGACCACACCGGTACCGATTAACCACCGTCCTAACTCGTTCATACCACACCTCAATGTGAGCAGACACACTGCTCCGTTGTCTTCTACTTTGGTATTATGATGGAACGATATTAGCCAGCGGTCAACGGGGTGCTAATAATGTGTTAGAAACCGATACTGAAACCGATTCCGATGACGGTGAGAAGACTTGCACCTAATTCTTGCATCCCCACCAATGGTGTCGGTGTGGTCAGGCTGCGTGGTAAGAGACCGATCCAGCAGCGTAGGGTAAGAAGGATAAAGATGAGAAGCACCGGCCAACCAACCCAATCCAATACCACGAGACCACCGGCTATGAGCACTGCTATTCCGTGCCAGAGCAATACCGGCGCACGACCCACCGGTTCGTTACGCGCTAAGCGTAGGCGAACACGGACATAGATGATCGCGGTTGCGGCTTGCATTGCAAGGAGTAACCACGCCAGCATCGCCGGTGGGAATGACCAACCATCTGCCATCATAATCGCTGCCACCAACGCACTAATCGCCACAGCACCGCACAATTCGGCCGCAAGCGCCCGACTCTCCTTTCGTAGATCGAAGAATAATTGGCTTATCGCAAATGGAGCAGCGAGTGCAATCGGCAACCAAAAGGGTGCCGCTGCATTGACGATTGCCAAACCAAGACCGATGAACGCAATCGTACTATAGCCCACCACGAACCGCTCGGCAATAACGGTGCGTGGATAGCGTTTTCTGCGTCGGTAATCGCCGAATGCGATCTTGAGCGGCTGGCGCGTCAGGAAGGCACCGAAGCCGGCCAGACTCAACCAGAACCCTGCCATCGAGGGCGCCAACCACAATCCAAGCACAATCGGTGCTGCTAAAAACCCCCAACCACCGTGTTCAACCGGCAATGCAATTGGCCGTATCCGCACCGGTTGCGGTGTACGGATCAGATGTTTGTTTTGGTGCATGCGGCCTTTCTCCGTCCAACACTAGGCAATCGTCGCTTATTCGCGTGAACCTTTAAGGAGCAGCAATAACATCACGACCGGCGTTCGCGCTTGTAGGCTATGTGGCAACCGCGCCGGCATATGCACCCACGTGTTAGGCACTGCCTCAACAACCTCTTCGCCGAGTGTGATACGCGCTTCACCTTGCAGGATATGCATAATGGCCGGTATCGCAGCGGTATGCTCTGATAACTCTTGTCCGGCAGCAAAGCCGAAGAGAACCGCTTTGATCGTTGCATCTTGGTAAATCGTGCGACTGATAATTCCATCCACTGGGATGTTGAGCTGGTCGATCAGATGGTAGACCGTGGCAAGGCTCATCGCTGTTGTTCCTTTACGCGCAGGATCAGCGCAACAAACGGCGGACGATGCATGTGTGTATCACCGTTATACCACGTTTCGTACCTACTTACGAGAGAGGAATGTCTCACACAGATTAAAGCCGCTTACGAAAAACTGCACCATTGGCATTCGGAATATATCCCTTGTTATCGAGATAGAATGGGATATACTGCTCATAGGTCTATCAGATCGACCTGACGCTGCTGTTTGCGCCTTCCGCGATTAACCTAGAGAAAGAGAACGCTATGAATCAGGGTCGTCAAGCATTTCCAACGCCGCCGATACAGGGCTGGTCATTGTCAGCTCTTATCTCGCTCGTCTTTATCATCATGGTTGCTAGCCTTTTGGTCAGCAATTCTATCACTACCATACCGCAAAACATCGCGCCGGCAGGGACGGAAACAACGCCGAATCCGTAAGTGTGTTACGAGCATGGCGTTTTGGAGAAATACCCCCCCCTCCTAGCCTCCCCCGCTGGAGGGAGGTGTAAGATGCTTCTCCCCCGCTGGAGGAGGGGTAAGGGGTGGGGGCAAAACCTGTGCCACCGAGAACGCAGAGAACACATAGAAATAGCCACAAAAAATCGCAAAAGGCACAAACGTACAATAGTACTCTCTTGTGGCTTCTAGTAACTCTTCCCCCAAACCCCTTTGTGCCCTCTGCGTCTTTGCGTCTTTGCGTCCTTTGCGTCTTTGCGTTTACCATCCTCTGCGCCTTTGCCCGCTTTGCGTCTGTGTATCTGCGGAGGAGCAGCATAGACTTCACATACCGAATCCCCATTTGACACAAAACTCGACTTCTGGTATATTCGTCACACTATGAGAAACGAACACGCATCCACCAAGCAGATCAAGCGCGCGAAGAAGCCGGACGAAAGGTCTGGTTAGCTCTGCTTGTCTGCTGCGTGGAAGAGACAAGACCCGGCTCACCAGACCATACGGTGCGCCGGGTCAGTTGTTTGTGCAACGGAGGTATATATGAAACGGATAGCCACAACCAGCCCAGTTGCCTATACGCCACGCTATTGCCGGCCTGAACTTTTTGGCTCATGTCAAGTGAGAGAGGTGTCACCGTATGTCACTGCCTGAGCGCCTGTTTTTCGTCGATACCACCCTGCGCGAAGGCGAACAGTTCGCCAGCGCCCGCTTTACGTCCGCCCAACGGCTTGCTATCGCAGAAATGCTCGACGCATTCGGCGTTGAGTATATCGAACTCACCTCTCCGGCAGCTTCGCCGCAAAGTGCGCGTGATCTCGCCACCATTGCCCGTCACGGTCTCCGCGCCCGTATCCTCACCCATATCCGCTGTCACATGACCGATGCACGCCTCGCCGTCGAACACGGTGCACAAGGGGCGAATCTGCTCTTCGCTACGTCCGAACCACTACGCACAGTAAGTCATGGACGCAGCCTGAATGAGATTTTGGCTGAAGCGCAACAGGTGATCACGTACCTGCGCGACCACGACGTTGAGGTGCGCTTTTCGTGTGAAGATAGTTTCCGCACCGACCTTGCCGACTTGATCCGCATTTACCGCGCGGTCGAGACGATGGGCGTCCAACGAATCGGTCTTGCCGATACCGTTGGCATCGCTACGCCGCGTCAAGTCTACGAAGTGGTTAGCGCTGTGCGTGCTGAAGTCACATGCGACATCGAATTTCACGGCCACAACGATAGTGGCTGCGCGGTCGCCAATACCTTTTGCGCTTACGAAGCCGGTGCAACCCACCTCGATGTGACGGTACTTGGGATTGGTGAACGCAACGGTATTGCCAGTCTGAGCGGGATGATTGCACGAATTGCGAGCGTCGATCCGAATCGTGTTCGACGGTATCGTCTCGATCTGTTGCCGAAGATCGACGAGACGGTGGCAACTATGCTCGGCATCGAAATCCCGTTCAACCAGTGTATTACCAGCCCGACCGCTTTTCACCACAAGGCTGGAATGCACACAAAAGCCGTGCTGGCCGATCCACGCAGCTACGAAGTGCTCGATCCGAACCTGTTCGGTCGCCAGCGCACCATCGCGATTGCCCACCGGCTGGTCGGTTGGCACGCCGTCGCCGAACGCGCCCGCGAATTGGGTATCACCCTTAGCGAAGCGCAAGCCCGCGCCGCCGCCGCCCGCATCAAGGCCCTCGGCGACGAACACGACCTTGATGGCGCAATGATCGACGAGATTCTCTATAGCTACGCCGAGTAATCCTGGTAAGGCCGCACAGACTGCGGCCATCAATATAACACGAGGATACAACGATGCCAACAATGAGCGAACAAATCTTAAGCCGTGTTGCCGGGCGAGCGGTGCGCGCCGGCGATGTGGTGACGGCGAATGTTGATCTAGTGATGGTCCACGATAGCTTGGCACCCGGCATTATCCGCATTCTCCACAACGAACTGGGCGCTGAGCGGATGTGGGACCCTCAGCGCATTGCAGTTGTGATCGATCACGTCGCCCCGGCTGCCAGTGTACAGACCGCAGAAAAACAGCAAGAAGTGCGGCGCTGGGTGCGCGCACAGGGTATTCCCAATCTGTTTGATGTCGGGCGCGGTATTTCGCACCCGGTGTTGGTGGAAGAGGGGTTGGCCCAGCCGGGCATGTTAATTTTGGGGAGCGATAGCCACAGTACGGCGTATGGCTGTGTCGGAGCGTTTGGTACCGGTATGGGCAGCACCGACATCGCGCTTGCATTGGCTACCGGAAAGACGTGGTTGCGTGTGCCGGAGACCATCGTGGTGCGAGCACGCGGTGAGTTTGGGTTTGGGGTGGGGCCGAAAGATTTGGCGCTCCGCGCTGCCCGTCTGCTCCGCGCCGATGGAGCAACATATGCTGCCATCGAGTGGCACGGGGTTGAGAACCTAAGCGTGATGGAGCGGATGACGCTGGCGACGCTCTCAATTGAGATGGGCGCTAAGGCCGGTATTATCCCACCGACCGGGCTTGAACTGCACGGGCCACTCGTGCCAACCGTCGATGCTGACGCTCAGTACCAAGAGGTGGTTGAGATCGATCTTGAGCAACTAGAGCCACAAGTCTCGGCACCGCACTATGTTGACAATGTTGCGAACCTCAGTGATCTGGGGCGCGTCGCCGTTGATGTGGTCTACCTCGGCACTTGCACCAACGGCCATTACGAAGATATGGCAGTGGCAGCCCAGATTCTGGCCGGCCGACGTATCGCTCCCGGCGTGCGGATGATCGTTGTGCCGGCCAGCGCCCAGGCGCTGCATCGCGCCGCCGCTGATGGTACCCTTGCCACTCTCCTCGCCGCCGGTGCGACCATCGGCACACCGGGTTGTGGCGCATGCATTGGCCGTCATATGGGCGTACTTGCCCCCGGTGAGGTCTGTCTGTTCACCGGTAATCGCAATTTCCGTGGCCGTATGGGCAGTCCCGAAGCGCAGATCTATTTAGCTTCGCCGGCAGTCGCCGCCGCGACGGCGCTTACCGGCTATCTGACCGATCCGCGCGCGGTGATGGATGACCAGCCGGTCGTATCGCAGTAACGCTCAGTGCAGAAAGAGAGGCATTGCTATGGCTCGCGTCTGGCTCTTTGGCCCCGACATCAATACCGATCAGATTGTGCCCGGCCGGTATGCGCCGTATATGTTGAAAGATGAAAGTGAACTACGCCGCTACCCGTTTGTTGAACACCGACCTGATTTCGCACCGAACGTGCGCCCGGGTGACATCATCGTCGCCGGGAAGAACTTTGGCTGTGGTAGTTCACGTGAGTATGCGCCGTTGGCACTCCGTATGGTTGGCATTGGTGCGATTATTGCGCCACTCTTTGCGCGGATCTTCTTCCGCAATGCGCTCAATCTCGGTATTCCCTGCTTTACCGCCGATCTGACCGCTGAACTGGCCGATGGTGACGAAGTCGAACTCGATCTCGAACAGGGACGGATTACTACAGCCGATGGGCGGGTGATCAATCTACCACCACCACCACTGTTTTTGCGTGAAGTATGGGCCGCCGGCGGGATTGTTCCCTTCTATCGCCAATACGGTCGCTTTCCCGGTGAGGTGGCGTAATGCGGATCTGTGTCATTCCCGGTGATGGGATCGGTCCTGAAGTAATGGCTGCGGCAACGGCGGTGTTACGCGTGTTGGCACCAGACCTCACCCTCTGTGAAGTCGAGGCGGGGTGGGGCGTCTTCCAGCGCACCGGCGTCGCCCTTCCCGCCGAAACACTCGCAGCAGCCCGTGAGGCGACTGCTATTCTCTTCGGCGCAGTTGCCTCACCAAGCTACCCGGTACCCGGATACCGTAGTCCGATTGTCGAATTGCGCCGCACCCTCGATCTCTACGCCAACATTAGGCCAACCATTGGCCCCGGCGTTGATCTGGTTGTGGTACGCGAGAATACCGAAGATTTGTACAGTGGGCGTGAACGGCTCGAAGACGACGGTAACACTGCAATTGCCGAGCGAGTGATTACGCGCGCCGCTTCGGCCCGGATTGTCCGTACCGCCTGCGAACTGGCGCGCACCCGCCAAGCCGCCGGCCATCCCGGCAAGATCACGATTGTTCATAAAGCTAATGTGCTGCGGGTTAGTGACGGCCTCTTCCGCACCGCAGCACTAGAGGCCGCTGCCGACTTCCCAGAGTTAACCTTCGAGGAACGGTTGGTTGATGTGGCGGCAATGCAACTCGCCGCCCAACCGCAACGGTTTGACGTGATCGTTACCACTAACATGTTCGGTGATATTCTGTCGGATATTGCCTGCATTCACGGCGGCGGTTTAGGCGTGGCGGCCAGTAGTAATCTCGGTCATGGCCATGCACTATTTGAACCGGTGCATGGTGCAGCGCCTGATATTGCTGGGCGGGGGATTGCCAACCCAACCGCAGCCCTCAACTGTGTGGTGATGCTGCTCGAATGGATTGGGCGGCCTCGCGCCGCCGAACGGTTACGCCGCGCGATGGACGCCGTCGCTAGCGAAGGAATTCGCACACCGGATGTTGGCGGTGATGCGACAACACGTGAAGTCACTGAAGCCATTCTTGAACAGATAGCAACACAAGCCTGAAAGGAGAAACTACCTATGCATGCCGAATGTCCTGAATGCCTCGCGCCGATTATGCTGCCAGCCAACACCCTAGAGAGCGAGATCATCGCCTGCCCCGATTGTGGCGCTGAATTGGAGGTCGTTAGCCTCAACCCACCCACCCTCGCCCTCGCGCCTGAGGTTGAAGAGGATTGGGGAGAATAGGAAATGTCTACGCGGCAGGGACGATCCCTGCCGCATGAGGCACCTGCAAGAGCTGTATTGCCAATACCTGAGGAGTACCTGTTATGCGCGCCGAATGCCCCGAATGCGCCGCTGAGATTACTCTACCAGAAGGCACGCTGGAAAACGAAATTATTGCCTGCCCGGATTGCGGTGCTGAATTGGAAGTTGTGAGTCTCAACCCACCCACCCTCGCCCTCGCGCCTGAGGTTGAAGAGGATTGGGGAGAATAGGAGAGCCGATTATGCGCATTGCCGTCCTCTGTTCGCGCATCCGCGCCGAAGAAAAGCTGCTGTTTCAAGCATTAGAACGTCGTGGTCTTGATTATGTCAAAATCGATGACCGCGAGCAGATCTTCGACCTGCACCAAACCAGCTATCCATTTGATGTGGTGCTCGAACGTGCAATTCAACACAGTCGAGCGCTGTATATGCTCAAGATTCTCAACGACGCCGGCGTGCCAACGGTTAATACCTACCACGTGGCCCTCACCTGCGGCGACAAGTTCTTGACCACGCAAGCCCTGATTCACGCCGGTGTACCTACGCCGCGCTGTCTGCTCGCTTTCACGCCGGAAAGCGCCCTCGAAGCGATTGAGCAGCTCGGTTATCCGGTAGTGCTCAAGCCGGTGATCGGGTCGTGGGGACGGATGGTAAGCAAGATCAACGATCGCGACGCCGCCGAGGCGATACTCGAACATCGGGATGTATTGGGGAACTACCAGCACTCCATCTTCTACATTCAGCAATACATCAACAAGCCGGGCCGCGACATCCGCAGCTTCGTGATCGGCGACGAATGTATCGCAGCGATTTATCGCACCAGTCCACACTGGATCACCAACACGGCTCGTGGTGGTGTTGCTACCAACTGCCCGGTCACGCCAGAACTGGCCGATCTGAGTGTGCGCGCTGCCCACGCGGTCGGTGGTGGCGTGGTTGCCATCGATATTCTCGAAACACCAGAGGGTGAGTTGTTGGTCAACGAAGTTAATTATACGATGGAGTTCCGCAACAGCATTGATACAACCGGGGTAGACATTCCGGCGCGGATTATCGATTACGTGGTGGAGGTAGGTCGGGGTCGCCGGTCGTAAGGTCGGTGTAACGATCAACGGACGGCGAGCGTCGGGCAGACCCTACGACGCTTGCCGGCTACCTTTCGACCTTACCGACACCCAACCTTATGGACGAGGCATCTATGACTTTACGGGTTAGTATTGTCGGTGCGAGCGGTTATGTCGGTGGCGAATTATTACGCCTGCTGCTCGATCACCCACACGTAACGATTATCCAGGCGACCAGCGCCCGCAACGCCGGACGATACCTCTATCAGGTGCATCCCAACTTACGCGGACGCACCAATCTGCAATTCGTCCATCCCGACACGTTACAACCGTGCGATCTCCTCTTCTTAGCTCTGCCGCACGGTGAAGCGGCGCAAGCCATCGAACGCTACGCCGGCTTGGCCGAGCGTATCATTGATTGCTCGGCTGACTTCCGTTTACGCGACCCGGCAGTTTATCAGCAATGGTACGGCCAGCCGCATCCGGCTCCGGTGTGGCTCGAACGCTTCGTCTACGGTCTGCCTGAAGTTAATCGGGTGGCACTGACCAATGCACGCTATGCCAGCGGCGTTGGTTGCAATGCGACCGCGACCAACCTCGCGCTGCTCCCACTCGTACAAGCTGGACTAATTGACCCGCATCGTCCGATCATTGCCGATATCAAAGTTGGCTCATCGGAGGGCGGGGCAACCGTGAGCGAAGCCAGCCACCACCCCGAACGTTCCGGCGCAGTCCGTTCGTTCGCGCCGGTCAGTCATCGCCACCTCGCTGAAGTCGAGCAAGTTACCGGCCTCCGTAATGTTCACATGTCGATCACGGCGATTGAGCTGGTGCGCGGCGCATTGGCGACGGTGCATGCGTTTGCGGCTCGTGATTTGACCGAGAAGGATTTGTGGCTGGCGTACCGCAGTTTTGCCCGTGAACAGCCGTTTGTGCGCATTGTGAAGGAGCGACAAGGCATCTACCGTTACCCTGAACCGAAAATCCTTGCTGGGACCAACTATGCCGATGTTGGTTTTGCCTACGAGCCAACCACGGGGCGCATTGTCAGTATTTGTGCGATTGACAACCTCATGAAGGGCGCTGCAGGAAGTGCGGTGCAGTGTATGAACTTGATGTGTGGTTTTGCCGAAACGACGGGACTAACGTTTATAGGTTTGCATCCGTAGCGGAGAAGATGGCTAGAGCATTGCGCATCTGCTGATGCGATGGGGCTGGCGGTTTGCCAGCCCCTATTCGTGTTCGGTCAACTGCTGATCGGTCAATTCAGCGTGTAAGGATCGGATCGCAACGAGTAAATGGCGTTCGCGTTCTGCTAGCGTCGCTGCCATCGCCCGTGCTGCCGACAACTGAGCGGCTCGGGCTAACGCCGTCGCACCGGCCGGAACGGTATCATTTTCAAGGCGGGTAATCGATTGACGTGCCCGCTCAAGACCGGGACGTAGATTGTTAAGCCGTGCTGTAAGTACTTCGATGCGCCGACGAAAGTGATCGTGCATATTTCCCTCCACAGAGATTCGCCGGGCGCACGCTCGACGCCGCGGCGACAATGACCCAAGCGGCACCGTCGCCGCGAACCGAATTTAGTATAGCGCATTTGCACATTTTTTGCAAATAACATGCGCAGCAAGAGGAGCTTCCCTCCACATCTCGGTAGACGAACCGCCGCCAACGAGTCCATCGCTTACCACCAGAGCAAAGCGCCAAGAGCGTGTGCATGCCAGACTCTAGTACGGCAACTATGGTGAGCAGCAACGAGTTGCGACGAAGGGATAGCCATACGGTAACCCCCTGAGGCGAGGCCAATGCACTATCTGTAGTCGTACATCGCTCATTGGTAACCGTCATCATAGTCCGATAAAAATCCGTGCTGCACAGTTGCACGAAACGACCGTTGCTATAACGCTGCGCTAACACAGCGTTACCGTCCAACTAACACGGTCGGAGTAGAGTAATCGTAGCAACATAGGCCAATACGAACCGTTGAAGCGAGGTCATCTATGGTCTTCTCAACTCCCATCCGCACCGGTGAACAGAGCATCGACCGCGTGTTGCAGGCGGGATTGCCGGTACTGCTGGTCTTCGAGCGACGCGATTGTGCAACATGTCGCCAGCTCGATACAACGCTCGACCGGTTGGCCCAGCAATTCGCCGGCAAGGCACTCATTGCCCGTATCGATGTTGACGATAATCCGGCTCTGGTACAGAAATATAGCATTTCCGATCTG
Source organism: Chloroflexus sp. (assembly GCF_056331925.1). Classification (NCBI taxonomy): domain Bacteria; kingdom Bacillati; phylum Chloroflexota; class Chloroflexia; order Chloroflexales; family Chloroflexaceae; genus Chloroflexus; species Chloroflexus sp. The sequence goes on along the minus strand of NZ_JBWGQH010000020.1, from coordinate 46,270 downwards.
CCGGGGCTGGTATTTATTAGGAATGGAGCGATCCTAGCGCGTACCGCCGGCGCTGCTTCAGCGACAGCATTGCAGGCGTGGCTGCACTTCCTCTGTGGCGAGGGTCCACAGCCGCCGTTACCGAGCGGGCCGAGCGTACCGTTAGCTAAGGCAGCGACGAGCAATGGTCGTACACCGAGCAATGGCTCGCATCAGCAACCCACCGGTCAAGCCCAAACCGCTACCGGGCCGGTTGTCCTCCGTGATGCCACCTTCGATCAGGTTATCGGGCAGAGCCAACAACCGGTACTAGTTGACTTCTGGGCACCGTGGTGTGGGCCGTGCCGTGCGGTGGCCCCGGCGGTTGAGCGATTGGCCCACGAGTTTGCCGGTAAAGCTGTGGTAGCCAAACTTAACGTGGACGAAAATCCGTACACGGCGCAACGGTTTGGCATTACCGGCATCCCGGCGCTCTACATCTTCAAAGGCGGTCGGGTGGTGGAACGCCTCGTCGGTGCCCAACCGTATCAAGTCTTGCGGCAAGCGCTGGCCCGACACGTGGCGTGATGGTAGCGGAATTCCGCATAGTCCCGTCGGACCGAGTCATTCTTCAACCTGACGGGACTATTTTTCAGATGCGTTTGGCATATCATCAGCTAGACCGCGAAATGCTCAACTTTCACCTTACATAGCGAGGGCAGTATACACCTAGAAGTTCGTTATTCATTCATCACTATCGTTGAAGCCCCTTCTTTCTCCTCATCGGTTGGGATATTCACGTCGATCTCGAACGCCGAATGGCGACCATGATCCTGCTGCAAGGCATCGTTGTCGGTATCGTATCACGCACTGAAACCGCCAGTAAGTGATCAAATCGACGTGGGGTACGATCCTCCAACACCACAATCGGTGCAGGGACACCGACTGCCGGTGATCAGCTTACTGGAAACCGATGGTGTAATAATGGTAGTCAGAAGCTTCGTCTGGAGTCGCGATAGCCCTGACGCATGCATAATGAAGACGCAATCCGAGATTCAACGGATTGCGTCTTCGCATTTCATTCAAACTATCACGCGCTGGTCATCAGGATTAGGGATTCTCCGGTGCTTGTTGCGGCTGCGTCGGCACCGACTGCTGGCCGGGCTGCGGGATCACCAACGCTTGACCATCGAGCGCTTGGTTGTTCAGCAAGATCGTCAGGTTAGTATTAGGGTCGACAAACCAGATATTACCTTGCGACAGCATCTGCACGAGCAACTCACGTTTGCGCAACTCGAACAGTTCAGGATTCTCGCGCCAGTAACGCCCTTCAATTGCCCGCACTTGCGCTTCGCGGTTGGCAGCCTCAAGCGCTGCCGCTGTGATACCCTTCTCGCGGGTCAGCGCAACCAATGCCTCTTGCTCGGCTTGGAAGAGGTTGTTGGCCTGTTGCGCTTCGATCTGCTGCCGGCGCTTCTGCTCTGTTTCAATCTGCACTTCCAGATTCGCCTTTTCGGCCAGCAATTGCGCGTAGGTCTCACCAACTTTAATATCGAGCACCTTCACCGCTTCAATCGTGATATAAAGCTGATCGACCGGAGCACGCTGACCATCACCGGGTGGCGTGGTGAGAAAGCGGCGGATACGTTCGGCAAAGGCACCGCGATCCGAGAGTGCCTCATCGAGGGTAAATTGTGTGCTAGCGCTTTTTAGCGCATCGTTAATGAAACCATCGAGAAAGGCGTTAAGCTGGGTATCATCAACGCCAATCTCGGAATAGGCCGCACGTAAGGCCTGCTCGGTCGGTAAGCGCCGAAAATCGACCTGAATGTCAATGTCATACAATTGCTTGTCACTACTGGCTACATTTTGCGAAATCTGGCGCGATTGGCGTCGTATATTGACTAGTCTGATTTCGGTAAACGGCGCAAAAGGTCGAAAGATCGGCCCCGGCCCATGCACAGCAACAATCCGCCCTTGCACCAGCTCAATGGCCGCTTGTCCTTCATCAACCTGCACGTATTTCATCGTGCTCAAACCGATGCCGGCGATGATAAGCACAATGACAACACCAACCAATGACAAACGCATAGTTCCTCCTCTCTATTGCAAAAAGGACTCACAGGTTTGCTCCTGATGGTGTTGACACCTCATGTTCTCGAGATGAAGTACGTACTATCGTGGCAGAAGTTGCATCCCCCTCAGCGATACCCAGGGTTTCAGCAACAATATAGAGTGGACGACCTTTCACTTCATCGTAAATACGACCGACATACTCGCCGATGATGCCGAGCGAAATCAGTTGCACCGCACCGAGGAAGAGCACGCTGGCCAGCGTGCTCGCTTGCCCATAAAACGCCGGTTCGGCAGCAGCAGGATTTGCTAGCCGCATAATAAACACCACCAGCAGGAAGATCATACTGATGGCGGCGACCACAAAACCGAGATAGGTTGCCAATTGCAGCGGCAAATACGAGAAGCTGGTAATGCCATCGAGGGCAAAACGCAACATCTTGCGCAAGGGGTATTTGGTGGTACCGGCAGCACGGGCATGGCGACGATATGGCACCCCGGTCTGGCGAAAACCGACCCACGCTGACAATCCACGCATAAAGCGGTGATGTTCGCGCATGCGCTTGAGAGCGTCGACAACTTTGCGATCCATCAGGCGAAAATCACCGGTATCGACCGGGATGTTGACATTGGTGATCCGCACAATCAAGCGATAGAAGATAGCCGCCGTTGTCTTTTTAAACCACGTCTCACCTTCACGCTCTTCGCGCACGCCATAGACGACCTGATACCCTTCACGCCAACGCGCAATCAGCGCGGGGATCACTTCAGGTGGGTCTTGCAAATCCGAATCGATCACAATCACCGCTTTACCGGTCGCATAGTCGGTGCCGGCAGTAATCGCGATCTGATGACCAAAATTGCGCGAAAAATTAATCACCTTAATCCGTGGATCACGCTCGTGCAGCTTGCGCATAATCTCCGGTGAGCGATCGCGACAGCCGTCATTCACTAACACCAGTTCAAACGGTTCGCCGAGTGGTTCAAGCACCGCAATAACCCGCCGACAAAACTCGGCGATCAACTGCTCTTCGTTGTACACCGGCGCTACGACCGAGAAGGTTGGTTGTACGTAAGACATGCGACCTCCCCGTCTGAATTCAGACGGAATATAAACCCTGTTCCCGATCACAATGCGGTCATTTCGCCCCAATTAGGCCCGGTTTCGAGATTAACGCCAAGCGGCACGACCAATTGGTAGGTATTACTCATAACCTCGCGCAACAGATGCGCCGCCGCTGGTACCTCTTCCTCCGGCACTTCGGCGATCAATTCATCATGCACCTGCAAAAGCAAACGCGTGCGTAGACCGCGTTCGCGCAAAGCGCGATGAACATAGACCATCGCCATTTTCATAATATCGGCGGCAGTGCCCTGTATCGGTGCGTTAACCGCCTCGCGTTCGGCTGCCGCCCGTCGTACTCCACTCGCCCGCAAATCTTCCATCACTCGCCGCCGGCCAAACAGCGTTTGCACATACCCGTGTTGGCGGCCAAATGCGAGGGTTTGATCGATATAGCGGCGAATGCCGGGGAACTGCTCGAACAAGTTGTCAATCAGTTGACGCGCCAGATCGCGCTCGATGCCAAGGCGCTGGGCAAGGCCAAAGGCGCTGATGCCGTAGATCACGCCAAACACCACCGTCTTGGCCACCCGACGCTGGTTTTTATCGACCTGATCAGGTGCTACGCCAAACAGCCGGCTGGCCGTAGCGGCATGAATATCAAGACCTTGCTGAAAGGCGGCAATCAGGTTTTCATCGCCACTGATGTGGGCCAACACTCGTAACTCAATCTGCGAGTAATCGGCGGCGACGAAACGGTGGCCCGGAGCAGCGACGAATGCGCGCCGGATTTCCCGTCCCTCTTCGGTGCGCACCGGAATATTTTGCAGGTTAGGATTATTCGACGACAACCGACCCGTTGCGGCGCCGATCTGGTTATACGAGGTATGGATGCGTCCGGTGCGTGGATTCACCAGTTGGGGTAGAGCGTCAATGTATGTACTCTTCAGCTTGGTAAGCTGACGGTAAGCCAGAATATCGGCGGCAATCGGGTAGAGTTGGCTTAATTCTTCTAATACCTCGGCAGTGATCGAATAACCACCACTCTTGAGCTTACTCAGCCCATGGTCACGCGGATTGATCCCCAGTCGCTCAAACAAGACTTCATTGAGTTGTTGGCCGGAATTGATATTAAACGACCCACCGGCCTTGGTATAAATCTGTTCGGTAAGCTCGGCGATACGTTGGGCAAAGCGTTTACCTAGCTCGCGCAAATACTCGTGATCGAGCAAGATACCGGTCAACTCCATATCGGTGAGCACGTTGATCAGCGGTAGCTCGACCCGATAGTACAGATCGCGTAGAGCGGCGTCAGTTGTCAGTTGCTCGCGCAATGTTTCGGTCAGCAGTAAGGTGTGTAGCGCATCGGCGGCGGCGTAGGGAGCGGCTTGCTCGATTGGTACCGCAGCGAAGCTGATCTGTTTGCTTCCCCGCCCGATCAGATCTTCAATCGTGGTCGGTGGTTCGGGCAGTTTCAATTCGTAGAATGCCAGATCCTTCAACCCTTGTCGTTTCCCTAACATGGCCGCCGCGATCATGGTATCAAACGCCAGACCGGCCACCTGTATGCCGACACCGGCCAATACCTCGGCATCGAACTTCGCATTGTGGGCAAATTTGGGTATGTTGGGGTCGGCAAACAGCGGGCCAAGCGCCGCCGCCACCTCGGCCAGCGGCAACTGCTCACCCTCTTCGTGACCAACCGGTATGTAGTAGGCATCGTGAGGGGCGACGGCCAGCGCAATCCCTACCAGATGACTACCGATAGCGTGCAAACTTGTACATTCGGTATCGAACGCAAATGCCGGCGCAGCCCGCAACCGCTGCACCAACCCGGCCAGGGCTTGCGGATCGCGGACAATCTGTGCCGACGTAACCAAGGGAACCGCTGTCGGCGATACCGACTCGTTGGCAAACAACGCTAACTGAGCCGCGCTTTGTGGTGCAGTCGGCAGATCGGTAGGTAACGCTGCGACCGTCGCCTCATGCACGACCGGCGGCAGCTTTTTGATCAAGTTCGAGCTAACCCCAAACTCCAGCTCTTGGAGCAAGGCCATTACTGCCGCCCGATCGTACACACCGAGCCGACACTTTGCCAGATCGAGCTGCACCGGTGCATCGGTGACAATCGTCGCCAAATGCCGTGACGAGCGCGCTTGGTCGGCTTGTTCACGCAAGAGAGGTTGATACCGCTTGGGCGCGGCCTCAATGTTATCCAGGAGCTTATTGAGAGAACCGAACTGCTTGAGGAGGTTAATCGCTCCCTTCTCACCAATCCCGCGCACACCGGGGATGTTGTCGGATGAATCGCCCTTCAGACCGCGCAGATCAGCCAACTGTGTCGGCTCGAGGCCATCGTAACGTTTACGCACCTGTTCGACATCGTACAGTGTGGTACTCGTCTTGCCGCCATAAGGATTGGCGAGTGCCACCCGGACATGCTCATTCACCAGTTGCAACGTATCGGTATCGCCGGTAAGAATAATTGTATCAACACCCTGCTCGGTAGCTTGACGGGCTAAGGTACCGATTACATCATCGGCCTCAAACCCCTCAGCAGTATAGATAGGGATTGACAACGCCTGCACCAACTGTTTAATGCGCTCGAATTGCGGATAAAACTCTTCCGGCGTCTCGGCGCGACCAGCTTTGTATGCAGCGTATAGGTTATCACGAAACGTTCGCCCAACATCAAACGCCACAGCAACATAATCGGGCCGGTACTCGGCCAGGGCCGTTAACAAGATTTGAGCAAACCCAAAGACGGCATACGTCGGTTCACCTCGCGACGAGCGCAAGCCGCTCTCGCGCAACGCAAAGAATGCGCGATACGCCAGTGCGTGACCATCAACCAAAATCAAGAGCGGACGCGCCATAGAACTCTCCACATTACCATCCGGTCAAGTCGAACCAGCGTAACCATTAGTTCGCAGCACCAACATGTGCTCAAGGATTATACCACGGCCTTACCGAGCAAGCCCGGCGACGAGCCAGGCATCAGCCAATGTCAGCCTACGTGGTACAATGAGAACACGTTTATCGGCTCGTGCTGCGGCTCATCCGATGGCGCACGAATGTGCTCTGCAAGCACGATTAGCACACAATACCTATGACGACAGCTATCGTGACCGATCAGCGGTTTGATTTACATACATGGCACGGTCATGTCGAACATGCCGGACGATTGCAAGCGATTCAGCAGGCATTGCAAACATCTGGACTACTACCCAGCCTTATGCAACTCCCGATTCGCGCCGCAACCGAAGCCGAACTGCTCGCCGTGCATAGTTCACATATGCTGCACCGGGTCCGCCAATTGGCTAGCTACGGCGGCGGTCAAATCGATAGTGATACCTACGTAACTGCCGATTCATGGGACGTAGGGCTGTTAGCTGCCGGTGCAACTATTACTATGGTCGAAGCCATTGCCGAAGGCCGTTGCCATAATGGGTTTGCACTGGTACGACCACCCGGCCACCACGCGACTGATGTGCGCTCGATGGGGTTCTGTCTCTTCAACAATATCGCCATCGCCGCACGTGTCTTGCTCAACCGCTACGACATTCGGCGGCTCGCCATCGTTGACTTCGACGTTCACCATGGCAATGGCACCCAAGACATCTTTTATCGCGATGGACAGGTGCTCTTTTGCTCTACCCATGCTTCGCCACTCTATCCCGGCACCGGTGCATTGTATGAGACCGGCGATCCGAATACAGCAAACGGTACCACGCTGAATGTTCCTCTCCCTTATGGGACAGGGGATGAGGGCTACGATCGCGTTTTTCGACACGTGATCGGCCCGGCCCTCCATCAGTTCCAACCCGAAATATTGTTGGTTTCGGCCGGATTTGACGCGCACTGGAGCGATCCGATTGGACCGATGGCACTGTCAGTCCACGGATTTGCCCGTCTCGTTCAGCATCTCCTAACGTGGGCACAAACCCTATGCAACGGACGGATCGGGTTCGTGCTTGAGGGTGGTTATAACATACCGGCCCTTGCTGCAAGTGTCATCGCCACGCTACGCCTCATGCTTGGGATGGATCCGGGACCAGATCCACTCGGGAAGATGAATGCACCCGAACCGAATATTGATCGGATAATTACCACGTTACACACGCAACATCCATTATTCTTACAAGCAGGCTATCAAGGAGTCGCATGATTGCTGTGATTAATTATGGCGCCGGCAACCTACCCAATGTGGTACGTGCTTTGCAACGTGTCGGTGCCAAACTGACTATTACCGATGACCCACACGTCATTCGCTCGGCACATGCCGTTGTTTTGCCCGGCGTAGGAGCCACTGCCGATACCATAGCTAGTCTACACCAGTTGGGGATTGCCGATGTGTTGCCGGAGGTGATAGCGGCAGGCACGCCGTTTCTCGGGATTTGTGTCGGTATGCAAGTGCTCTTAAGCGCGAGTGAAGAATTCGGGCCACATCCCTGTCTTGATATTGTGCGTGGCATAGTACGGCGTTTACCCGATAGCGCCGGCAAGATACCGCAAATCGGTTGGAATCAGCTCCGTATTATGCCGAACTTTAGCGATCACCCGCTCTTTGTCGGTATTCCTAATGGCGCCGATGTCTATTTTGTCCATTCTTACTATTGCGATGTTACCGAAGAAACAATCGTAGCCGCACGTACCGAGTATGGCATAGCCTTCCCGAGTGTTATCATTCGCGATCGGCTGGCTGCCGTCCAGTTTCACCCTGAAAAGAGTGGTGACTACGGCCTGCGTTTGCTGGCCAATTTTGTCGCATGGAGTAATGCTAGTCCGGCAAGAGGATAACGTATGGAGATTATTCCGGCCATTGATATAAAAGATGGACGCTGCGTGCGGCTGTATCAAGGCGACTTTGCCCAGATGACGGTATACGCCGACGATCCGGTAGCCGTAGCACGTCAGTGGCAAGCACAGGGCGCCAATCGCATTCACGTGGTCGATCTCGATGGTGCGCGTACCGGACGGCCCCAAAACGTTGATGCGGTCCTGGCGATTACCCAAGCAGTACAGATCCCCGTCCAACTCGGCGGTGGTCTCCGGCGGGAAGAGGATGTTGCTGCCGCATTGGCGCTCGGTGTAGAGCGTGTGATTATCGGTACGGCAGCCATTGTCGAAACCGAACTTGTCGCCCGCTTGCTCGAACGTTTTGGTGAACGGATCATTATCGGGATCGATGCGCGCAACGGGATGGTCGCAACCGACGGCTGGACGGTCACTTCAACCATCGCTGCCACCGATCTCGCCGGGCAGATGGCCGCACTCGGCGCACGCCGGTTCATCTATACTGACATCAGCCGCGATGGGGCACTGAGTGGACCAAATTTTACTGCGCTGGCCGAGTTAGTCAAACCTGATGGTCCAGCCATTATTGCCAGCGGTGGCATTGCCAACCTTGATCATATCCGTCAACTAGCTCAGATCGGTATAGAAGGCGTTATTATCGGCAAAGCGCTCTACACCGGTGCAATCTACTTGTCGGAGGCTATCGCGATTGCCCAAACTACTACCGGATAGCACCAGGCATACCGAGTCACACAAACGAAGGAGTATTTATGTCAAATTCAGACCTAACAGCACGATATGAAGAAGAGCGATTGCGGGCGCAAGAGCAATCGCAATTAATCTACTTGCAAAGCCAGATCGATGAATTACGGCGCCAACTCAAAGACCAAACCAACAAATACCAATGGGCAATGGAGCAGGTGCGGAAAAATGAAGGGGCGATTGCGCAAGTGCAAAGCCTCTTCGACCGCCACACGAACGAGGTGACGCGGGCGAACGAACTCGTTCGGCGTGACGTGGTCGCATTACGGCGAGAAGTAGCGGCGGCGTTGGTGAAGATTGAAGAGGGCGTCCGACCACTGCGCGATATGCAATCCCAAATCCAACAGATCGCCGAGGCGCGGAAGCAGGATCGTGACTTTTTAGCCGGATGGCTTAATCGGATCGAACAGCTTGAGCGTCAAATCGGTGGCTTAGCTTCCCAGATCAAAGAACTTGATGAGCGCCAGCGTCAACTTACCCTCCAACTCGAACGGCTTCGCGAAGCAGATGCCGCCGTGTTGCAAGAGGTGCGGCGGATCAACGATGAGCTGCAAGTCGAAAAACAATCGCTGCGCCGAATGGCGGTCGAAGCTCAACAACTCATCGCCGATCTCCAACCATCGATTGACGAACAAAAATCGCGCATCGATCGGCTCGAAGAGATTCGTCAACAAATCGACTTGTTTACCGAGGTGTTACCGACCCAGATTCAAGAAATCGGTGCGAAACTACCCGACATTATCGCCGAGATCAAGCGCATTGAACGTATCTCAACCGAACGTTTTCTCATGAATCAAGAGCGATTGGAAGAGCTGCGTCAGATGGCCGATGAGCGGATGAGTGCGCTTCAGGAAACCGACGAGCAGTATATCCGCCAATTGACATCTTGGCTCGAACGAATTGATAGTTGGCTCCGTGAAATCGAACAACGCTTGGAACGCTCGACCGACCGGATCGAACTGGAGCAAAAGGCACAACTATTGCGGATTATGGAGTTAGAACGGCGCGAGGTTGATACCCTCAATGCGCAATTGGCAACTTTACGCCAACGACTGGAGCAGGTACGGGCAGCCCACATCGAATTGGGTGGCGGAGACCGGTAATCCACAATAAGTAGACGTGTTGCTGCCTCAATCATCACGCCGGCGGAGTACAAAGATGCGCGGGTAGAGACCACCCAAATCAACACGCAGTTGTTGCTCACAATACCAGACCGGTAGTTCGGCAAGGGTACGTTCCATCAAGCGCACTTCGTGACTAATCAGCACGGCTCTGCCGGATGCGCGTGTAACCCGCGCTGCCTCACGTAACAAGGCCGGGTAGAGGGTTAGATTCGTCTCATGGGAGCCAACCAGATGCCCAAACGGTAAATCGGCCAGAATGACATCCATACTCGCGGTTGGCAATGGCAGCGCTTGCGCATCCCAGTCATACAACGACACGTTACGCCCAAGTCCGGCAGCAGCCACATTCCGGTACGCGCACGCCAGCGCAGCCGGATCGGTATCGCAACCGAGTGCCTGTGCCGCCGGGCCAATCAACAGCCGTTCGATAAGCAACGTGCCTGAACCACAGCCAATATTGAGCACTCGATCGGTTGGATGCGGACGGCTGAGGAGTGCCATCGCATGGGCGACCGGACCATTCAACGCACCTTCACGATTACACACACGCCACGGTCGGGTCGCGAGTGGGCGAGGCGTTAGGCGTACCAACAGATCCCAACCCGACCGATCATTTGGGCGTAACCGTAGCAGAAGATCGCCATCTTCGGCTCCAACGGCCAGCCCTAGTCGTTCGCTAAGCGTGTGCTTGAACCGCTGTAACACGCTGCTATCGGCACCGGCAGCACTAAGGAATAGCGTTTGGAACGTACCGGCCGGATGGAGACGTTGGACCATCGTAATCATTGCCAGCACAGCGCGGAGGTGTTCATCACCAAGCAACGCCCGTGGGCGCGGAATCGCAAATGTGCGAACGACGAAAACCGATGTGACGCAGCGGAGGTCAAACAACGCCGATAACGATCCTCGCATTGTCGCTTGGATCACACCGCTCGCAGTTGGCGGATCGAGCCGGAGACCGGCAATACGCTGAGCTTCCGCGCGCGCGAGAGTTTCTAAGCCGGACGGAACAACGATTTCAATCCGATACGACATTGCGCTATACTATACTGATCAAACACCTATCAGCGGTAAGATGCCGTTATTGATTGGTCAACGAGACAATGGACAAACCTATTAGCACCATACCGTAGTATACACGCAAACCGCCTATGGACATCGGAACCACAGTATGGCCACCAATGCCGGCGCGTCCCCAAGCACTGGCCGCAAGTTGGTCGAGCTACGACCACGGAGCATTACGCGACTATCTGCAACGTGCCCGTGAAGTCGGGCTACGACAGGTACGGTTTGATCTGCGCTGGGCCGAAGTACAGCCAGGTGAACAACGGATATCGGTTAGTGCACTCGATGGCTTTCACCGCGGTCTTGATCTTGCGCAGGCGAACGGTCTACAGGTCATTGTCTCATTGCTTAGTGCGACATTGGGACCATTACTCCATCTCCCAGATTGGTCACTCGGTATACCGACACAGGCCCTAACAACCCAAGCGGTAACCGAGCTGCTAAGCAAGCCGGCTTTAACCATCCTTGACAACGCCTCTTACCGTCGCGAACCGGTTCGTGATCTCTATACCGAGCCGGAAATGCGGTCTGCCCAGCGCTACCTATTGCGTGAAGTAATCGGCAATTTTGCGACACATCCTGCCATTCACGGCTGGCTGCTCGCTGCCGGCTGGGAGCGGGTACGCCCACCAATCCATCACCGAGATATGGCGGCCTGGTGGGCCGATCTTGCTGAGCGCGCTCGCGCGCACGGGGCAAACCGCTTGTTTGGTCAAATCGATGCCGCAGCTCTCAGCAGTCGAGACAGTTTGCGTCCTTATGACATCGCAATGGCCGGTGGTGAGGTAGTAGTTAGTGTTGGACCGTGGCCACCACTTGGCGATGGTCCACCGGCCCACGGTGAGGTAGCTTGCTTTCTCCACGCCATTGTCGCTGGCCTGTTGGCCGAAGAGGTCAACGATACCGCTGCTGCCCAAGTCGTGGTTGCCGATCTCGGCTGGCCAACTGCACCACGTCCTCAGCTCCGTGGCTGGCAGACCGATGAGATCTTTGCCCAACCGGCACGAACCTTTTTGGCCGATGAAGAAGCCGTCGCAACTGCGATCCAGCACACTTTACCGGCATTAGCGCGGGCCGGCGCGGCAGCAGTCTGGCTGACGGGAATGGTTGATCCTACCGAAGAGCAATGGAAGATACCGCCATTTGACCGTAGTTGGGTAGCGCGCACGTGGGGCCTGTGGACCGCAGACGGTCGCCCGAAAGCCGGTTGGGAAGCGTTGCGTGAGGTAATCGGTAACCTGCCGGTCAAGCACTCTTTACCAACTTTACCCACTGAACCTGACCGATTCTGGCGCGATCCGGCTTATGAACTACGTCGTCTCTGGCAAGAATACCGCGCCGAGATGGTATAATCCCCCACCTGTTCTAGGTCTGGACACGGATAATCACTGGGTGGGCACAAGGTCTGCCCCGACCATATCCTCCGCGGGGGCAACTCTTGTGGTTGCCCCATCTTGGGTACTTGAGCAGGCACTTGGGCAGGTACAAGGCCTACCCTTACGGTTACGGTTTGGGTGAGCACAAGACCTGCCTTCGTGATCGGGGGCAGGCACAAGACCTGCCTTCGTGATCGGGGGCAGGCACAAGACCTGCCCCTATCTTATTCGTGCCCATCTGTGTTCCATCCTGATCCAGGCGGCTGCCATCCCCACTCGGCCAACAGCGCCAGGTCGGCCTTCGTCAACACACCGGCTGCGGCAGCCCGCGCAAGCAGATCGGGCCGGCGGGCCAATGTACGGCGTAACCGCTCGGATCGCCGCCAACGCGCGATCTCACCGTGATGCCCCGACAGCAAGATCGATGGCACTGCCAAACCCTCCCAGACTGCCGGTCGGGTATAGTGGGGATATTCGAGCAAGAAATCACTGTGGCTCTCTTCCACAATCGACTCGCTATCGATCACCCCTGGCACCAAGCGAGCCACCGCATCGACGACCACCATTGCCGCCAGCTCACCACCGGTCAATACATAATCGCCAATACTGATCTCACGGTCGATCAGCCGCTCACGCACACGCTCGTCAATCCCCTCATAATGACCACAGACTAAGATCAAACGCGGCAACGTAGCTAACTCACGAGCAATGCTCTGGTTGAACAGTTCGCCATCGGGTGTCAACAAGACGACCGGTCCACCCGGCTCATCGGCAGCTTGCACTGCCTGAATCGCCGCGGCCAGCGGCTCGGCCTTCATCACCATCCCGGCGCCACCACCGTAGGGTGCATCATCAACGGTACGATGGCGATCGGTAGCCCAATCACGAATATCATGCAGATGGATCGTAATCTTACCGGCCTGCTGCGCTCGCTTGAGAATACTCTCAGTCAGCGGCCCCTGAAACATCGCCGGAAAGAGGGTGAGAATATCAAATCGCATCCCCGTTATGCCTCAACACTGCGCAGGTACTGATCAAGAAACTCGACCACCCTCCGGCAATAACCGACTCGATCTGCGAAATAGCTGCCGCAATGCTCGGCGCCAGAAACTTCCCATATGATGCGCGGCTCGCGAGCCGCAGCGTACAACCGGCGGCTATGGTTGACCGGCACGACCGAATCGTCCGTCCCGTGGATCAGAAACACCGGTCGGGGCGCAATCTGACCAATAACATCGATTGGACGGACCTGGCTAAAGCGGTAGCCGTGGCGACGGTCAACAATCGCATCGGCCAACCGCACGAGCAAGGCCGCCGGAATAGGTAGGACTTTGGCAATGCTATCAGAGACAATATCATCGCCGGCGGTAAACGCACTATCGGCCACCAGCGCCTTGACCGACTGATCACGAGCGGCGGCCAGAATTGCTACCGACGCTCCCATCGAGTAACCGATCACGCCGATCGACGCATCAGGCACACGCTGACGAGCATACGACAACGCGACTAGCAGATCATCAACTTCACGACTGACCAAAGTCTTCGGCCACGGATCCGACTCACCACGGCCACGATAATCGAAGAGTAGCACGTTGTAGCCGGCGCGCCAACAATAGCTCCCGATACCGAGCAACTCGTCTTTGCTACCAGAATGACCGTGGCTACACACAATCACCGCATTTGTTTCCGGTCGCGGTAGCCACCAACCAACCAAACGCAAGCCATCGCTACTGCGAAACTCGACCGTCTCGTAGGGGAGGCCCAGCTCCCACGGCGTAAACGTATAGCTATCGAGATAACTCCGACGCGGAGGGGGGCTTACGCGCCAACTCACTGCGTAAGCAAGACCAACCATCCCACCTAACAGACCGATGGCGCCGGTGAGCGCCATCGGGACAATACTTCGACCTACTCTGATCGTCATACGATTATCCTCGTGCAGTGCCGATAAACTCATATTCTGGCACAGCCTGCGGCTGCAATAACAGATGAATCTCGTACAAACCGTCGGCATGACGACCATGGAACGGCAGCCCAAGCCCGGTCGCCAAGCGGATCATAGCAGTATTATCGGCATGGGTCAAAAAGATCAAGCGTTCGAGATTAGCTGCGCGCGCTTCATCCAGCAACAATTCGAGCAATGCCCGACCCACACCGAGACCATGATAATCGTCGCGCACCAATATTGATGCTTCAGCTACCTTAGGGTTATGGGGTAAGCGAGCAAACCGCGCAACGGCGATGGCCTCCTCACGCCCGTTCTCATCGGCCAATGCAACCAACGCCGCTTCACGATGAGGTTTGATCGCAGCAAGACGCTGCGCCGATTTACGTACCAGCTCCGGTGAGGCATGCTCAGCAGCGATAAAAAAGCGGCGATAGATCGATTCGGGCGATAAGCGGTAAAACATCCGCTCAAGTACATCGGCATCGGTAGCGGTGAGGCTGCGCACACGCAACGTGCGGCCATCACGGGTCGTAATAGTAGAGAGTCTCAATTGGTGGCCACGTTGATCGTTCATTCACACCTCCCGCCTCGCTCATATGTGTCTTCAATCAACACCTGAGCCGATATGTAGTCGTAGTCTTGCTGCTACGGCTCTAGAAGTATTGTAGCATGAGAATGATACACCGGTCGATCTTGTATAACGCAATGCGTTATAGAGAAATGATAACATCATCGAGCAAGAGTGAGGATACGAGGTGAATAAACTCATTGCCATTGTCGGTCCAACCGCCGTCGGCAAAACTGAACTAGCGGTCGCGTGGGCCCAGCGCATCAATGGCGAGATTGTCTCTGCCGATTCGCGCCAAATTTACCGCAAAATGAATATCGGCACTGCCAAACCAAGCGCCACCGAACAAGCGCTCGCACCGCACCATTTAATCGACATTCGCGATCCCGATCAGTCCTTTTCGCTGGCCGAGTTTCAAGATTTAGCGCTCGCAGCCATTGCCGATATTCAGGCGCGCGGACGAGTACCGTTGCTCGTCGGCGGTACCGGTCAATATCTAGCGGCCGTGTTGGAGGGATGGCAGATACCGCGTGTTCCGCCCCAATCTGAGCTACGCGCCGAGCTTGAACAGGTGGCACTGCACGAAGGTCCGGCCACCCTCCACGCACGCCTCGCCGCCGTTGACCCGGTGGCCGCGGCGCGGATTCCACCGACCAACGTGCGACGGGTTATCCGGGCACTCGAAGTCTATTTGGTGAGCGGTGAACCGATCTCACGCTTACAAGAGCGACAACCACCACCGTTTCGCCCGCGCGTGATCTGGCTTCATCGGCCACGCACCGAACTCTATGCCCGTGCCGACGCGCGGATTGAGCGCATGATCGCCGCCGGACTCGTTGACGAAGTTGCCGAGTTGCTTGCTGGCGGGTACGATTGGTCGTTACCGGCCATGTCGAGCCTTGGCTACATCCAGTTTCGCCCCTATTTTGCTGGACAAACCGATCTAGCCAGTTGCATTGAGCGTCTACGTTTCGATACCCATGCCTTCATTCGTCGGCAAGAGATGTGGTTCCGGCGCTTACCCAATCTGGAAATTTGGACGCCTGATCACCCCGATTGGCGCGCTATCATGGCCTGAGCGACCTCGTATTCACGTACCACGTGCTTAAGAAACTGTTCAGGATGACTTTCTGAGGGAGGCAACGAAAGATGCCGGCGAATCACAGCCGCGAATTGGTGGGCCAGTGACACACATGCATCGCCAAACAGCGCATCGCGGCACTGCAAGAACTCAACGACCAGCGCGACATCGGCAGGCGTTAACCGCTCAACATTGGGCAGCAGAGGGGTTGGTGTCACACCAGGGGCACGTGGCGACACATATGCGTGCATCGGCTGGAGCATCTGAGACAGCGTGATACGCTGACCTTCGTGCACCACCACCGTTCCCGCCGTCAGATCACCGAGTCGCCGATGATAACGATCCACAAAGATCGTCAGCATACCAACACCGTACCCGAACGGTAAGAAATCGATGGCACGCATAAGATTCCGCACCACCACGGCAGTACCATCAACCGGACGTCCCCCCCTCGCGTATCACCCGGAGTCGCAACAGCCGCTTACCCGGCGTTTGACCATTCCAAATCAGCTCGAAGATAACGTAGTACCCCCAATTGATGGCAAACGCCAACAACGCCAACAACGCCCCGATAACATCTTCATGGCCGACACGGCCGACGATAATGATCGTTACCAAACCGGTTACGAATAACGCCAGCATCACGACATAATCGACCATGGCTGCCAAACTGCAACTAACCAGCCCGGCGGGCGTGTAGGTAATCGTAATGCCCTCTAGCGTCTCAACGCGATACAATTCAAACGGGTTGGTGGTCACGCTCATCGCTCTGCGGTAGGCAATTCAGCGTCATCAGGTGGCGTGGAGACGAGACTCGGCTCGTGCTCTGCTTCGAGATGACGCATATCATTCAACATTTTCACCCGCCAGTGTTTATAGCCGATTTCGAGGATCGAAACCGAGGTATTGCCGATATGGGGATAATTGCCGAACACCGACCCTGTCAGATTCTCAGCGTGCGCCAACAAGGCCCGAATACAACCACCGTGGGTCACAAAAGCCAGGGTGTGACCACGATGCTGTGCGACCATCGCCTCGACTGCCGTTACCACCCGCCGTTGCAAAGCAGCTATCGTTTCACCACCGCCGCGCGGCAGGTCGTGACCCTGCATAATCTGTGCCCATTCATCAGGGAACTGCGTCCGCACCTCATCGGTGGTCAACCCACTCCAACGTCCGGTATCGATCTCGCGTAATGCCGGCAAGAGTTGAACAGGTACTTTCAAAACGGCGCCAATCTCCCACGCAGTTTGGTAGGCGCGTGAAAGATCACTACTATAAATAGCCTCAAACTTCACCCCATCGCGAGCCAGTCGGTTGGCCAGCAACCGTGCTTGCCGGTAACCAATTTCGTTCAGTGGTACATCGACATGCCCCTGCCACCGCCCCTGCATATTCCAGTCAGTTTCACCGTGGCGGATCAAATAGACGGTCGTCATATCATTCTCCGCAAAGTAACGATTAATCTTTGGTTCTATGGTAACACAGAGTTATGACCGGCATGTTAAACGGGGGAAAGTGACGACAGACAGCCTGCTACGTCTTCCGTTTAGAATTCTCTCCACCCCCTTTACTCCGTACCTTACCCGCATGTCACCGGTGCAAGCAATCCCTCCATCCGCTTGTCGAGAGTACTGTCCAAGATGCGGTATGATATATTCGTGAATTAAACGAACAGCATAGGCAATTATGTTCACTCACATCAACGAACACTTTACACCGCAAGAGATAGCTCTGCTGCAGCCGTTCGTCACCAATGTCGACCGGCCTATCTTCTGTTTGCGCAATTTGCCGGAAGTGGTCAAGGGGGCGCTCTTTGCGCGCTATAGCCGCAGCACGAAGAGCCTTCGCCGCTTACTCCTTGACGAGTTCATTACCGAGCCGGAATCGGGCTTCGCCGCGATTGTGTCGGCAGTTGGTGATAGTCCGGCTGCCCAACTCGTGGCTACACGCCAGGCTGAGGCATTCTACGAACGAGTCCTGATCGGGTACGGTGATGATTCGGTAGCCGAGTTGGGTGGCGCACATCTCGCCTGCGAAGGAATCAGTAATATCGCGGCGAAGCTACTTGAAGATAGTCGGATCGGCATCTCACCACTGGAAAAGTCGACGCGCTATGTCCGCTTCGACCTGCCAGGACCGACGGGCTACCCCTATCTGCGTGAGCCGGTGCTGATGGCATCGCCGTTCGCGGAACGCTATACGACGACGATGGACAACCTCTTCGCGACGTATAGCGCATTGCTCGACCCGGTGCAAGCCTGGCTGCAAGCCACATTCCCCCGTGACGAAGCGACCACCCCACGTGCGTACCGCAATGCGATTCAGGCGAAGGCGCTCGATCTGTTGCGCGGGTTGTTGCCGATGGCGACCCAAACCAACGTTGGGTTGTTTGGCAATGGGCGCGCGTTTGAGTACGTGATCATCAAACTGGCTGCCGCGCCGTTCGCCGAAGCGCGTGCGCTGAGCGAGGCGATCCAGACCGAGCTGGATTATGTGATTCCGGCATTTGTGAAGCGGGCCAGGAGTGAGCGTGGTAAAGCGTATGCCGCATATCTGGCGGCGACACGCGACCAGGTGGCAACGTTGGCTGCACAGCTCAATCTTGCACCGACGGAAGATGAAGAGATGACGGTGCGCTTGGTCGAGTATGACCCGCACGCTGAAACAAAGCTCGTCGCGTCTATCCTCTATCCGCATCTTGACCTTCCGCTGGACACTATTCGCGAACGAGTGGCGGAACTATCGGCAGACGAACGGCATGCCTTGATCATGGCCGCTCTCGGCGACCGGGCCAGCCGTTTTTACCGACCGGGTCGCGCCTTTGAGGAGCCGCACTACACGTTTGATATCCTCGCCGACATCGGTGCGTACCGCGATCTCCAACGTCATCGGATCCTGACCCAAGAACGACAGCGGTTCACCGTGGCCCATGGCTATGTGACCCCACCGGAGCTAGAGTTGATCGGGGTTGCCGATCGCTACCGTGCTGCGCTAGAACAAGCAGCCGACCTAGTCTCCGACCTCGAACGCGAGTTTCCGCACGAGGCGCAATACGCAGTTCCGTTTGCCTTCCGGGTGCGCTGGCGCATCAAGCTGAATCTCCGTGAAGCCTACCATCTGATTGAACTGCGCAGTGCGCGACAGGGCCATCCGTCGTACCGCCGGATTGCGCAACTGATGTTTCAGGCTATTAGTGCAGTGCATCCGACCTTGGCTGCCGGGATGCGGTTTGTCGACCACAGCGACTACGACCTCGAACGGCTTGCCGCCGAGCAACGGATTGATCAGAAGCGACAGGGACGGTAACGCCGGGATCCATAAAGGGCGCAGAGGATGGAACGCAAAGACGCTGAGGACGCAGAGGGTCGCAAAGGGTTTGGAACAGGTTCATCCTCTGCGCTTCAGCGCCCCTTCGCGGTAAACTGTACCCCACCCTTACTCTTCTCCACTTCATAAGCGTATCTCTGGATCAAAAGAAGCGACCTCGATAGAGTTAGCCGAGTTGGCGCTGATGATGCGTAGGCCGTACTTCCCAGCAGCGACTTAAGCATAGCCCTATGCAACCACCACGCTAACGGCATCACCCAGTATATCGGAGAAACCGGCTTCGGTAGGGTGGACTAGGTGAGTGCGGCATTGTTTTCCAGCGATTGCGCAGGTTTTGGCGCACTCAATGAGCTGGCACTCCGTGCCACAGTCATCACGACGCTTAGGAGCCACTAAGCTGCGCTAGACCTCGACGCAGCGCGTTCGATGGCGATTCCATAAAACACCTTCGGGCCAATCGTTCGGATCGACCCAAAGGTGTTTTAAGGCTTTCTGATACTGGTGCCGGAGACGGTGCTTGAACCCGTAAGGGGTTTCCCCTAGCGATTTTTAAGACCGCAGCGTTTGCCTTTTCGCCACCGACCTGGAGAGCGAGCACACAACCCAAGGATACCGATAGAGGCACAGCGCTGCTGTGCCCCTACCGTGGTGCCGGAGACGGGACTCGAACCCGTAAGGGGTTTCCCCCAGCGGTTTTTAAGACCGCAGCGTTTGCCTTTTCGCCACTCCGGCGATCACGCCTCTATTATAGCAAATTCTTTGCACACCGCATACAAGATCACGCTACGGTCGTACCTGTAGATAAGCACCTGCACACCAACCCTCGATCCCGGCACTACGCACTTGCCACCACACCCACCCATCGCGTTCGACCGGCCCACTCAAGATCTCAACCTGTGTGCCGGGTTCTAACACCAGCAATACCGGAATATCGGGGCTGAGACCGGGCTGGGCACGCAAATTAAGCGCCGGAATGCCATCACTGACCACTGCTATCCGCCCGACTGCCAATGTGTCAGCCGCCGGCGACGGCTCAACCGTTGCAGGTGGCTCTCCAACCACCGTTGCCTCTGGCCCAGCCGTTGCCGCTACCGTCGGCATATCACTCAGCGACGCAGTCGATGCCAATGAAGGATTCGCAATTGGCACAGACGGCGGTGGAACCGGTGCGGTTGGGTTTTGTAGGCTGAGCGCCATTGCCAAACCGATGATAAAAATACTGACAATGATCAACGTTGGTGCAACCCAACCCGGTACCAGCGGCTTACGTACTTCAGCATCAAATGCTTGATCACCGAGCGCACGCACACGGCGTGCTTCGTCATACGCAGCGTGGCGATCACGCAACCGTACATGCACCGGTTCATCATTGGGAAGCGCCGTTTGCAACCGTATGGGCTGGGTAGGCCGTGACCGTGGCCGATCCGGTTCGGTCACGGGTAAGGCTTGTACGCCATAACGCGGCAAGATCATCGTCGCCAAACGCTGATAGGCAGCCAATGTTTCGCCGGTCACAGCCAAATGCTCACCACGCGCAATTCGGCCGCGTAATCGGTGTAACCGCTGCACTGCATCGACCTCTTCGGCGCTCAGTGGCTGGCGGTCAAGTGCTTGCATCGCGGCCAGCACACCGGAGAACGCGCCTAGTGCTGCCGGTGAATTGATCCGAAGCAGATGGGCACGTAGCGTATCCTCAATCGCGCCGTGGATGCTGAGCAATGCCAACTCGGGTATCTCACGGCGCGCACGCGCCAGCGTATACTTCTCGCGCGCCGACTCCATCAGCGTCAGCGGGTTAATTGTCGTTGACTCATCACCCGTCAGTGTCATCCGAGTTCTGCTTCTAACAGCTCACGCACCCGTTGGGCGTTCGCTTTTCCTTTCGTCGCCCGCATCACCAAACCGACCAAAAACTGAATAGCCGTCTTTTTTCCTTTTCGATATTCGGCAATTGCCTTTTCCGCCTTCTCATCGACCAACACTGCGCGTACCGCTTCTAGCAGTGCCTCATCATCGCTGATCTGCGTCAGTCCACGCTCGGTCACCAAAGCCGCCGGATCGGCGCCGGTCGTGAAGACCTCTTCAAAGAGCTGCTTGGCGACGGCACGGGTAATTGTGCCTTGCTGCACCAACTCAATCAGGGTTGCTAATCGATGAACCGGCATACACTCGATCAATGCCGTTGCCGGTTCGCCACGATCGTTCAGCAAGCGAAAACCCTCATTCAGGACCCAATTTGCGACTTCTTTTGCCCCATCGGGTCGATTCACAGCGGCGACAGCCGTTTCATAATAATCGGCAATGGCACGTTCTTGGGTCAGCAGGTCGGCATCTTGCCAAGATAAACCATACGATTCCATCAGCCGCGTGCGGCGTGCATCGGGCAATTCCGGCAATTCGGCTTGACGGGTAGCAATCCACTCCGGTGACAACACCAGCGGCGGAATATCGGGTTCGGGAAAGTAGCGATAATCGTGCGCATATTCTTTCGAACGCTGACCCTCGGTACGGCCCAAATCCTCACGCCAGCCGCGCGTTTCCTGCTCGACAACGCCACCGGCTTCCAAGATACGGATCTGACGCTCGATCTCATACGCCAGGGCTCGCTCGACAAAACGGAATGAGTTGATATTTTTGATCTCTACTTTAGCGCCAAACCGATCCGAATCGGCGCGGCGTACACTCACATTGGCATCGCAACGCAACGCACCTTCTTCGAGATTACCGCTGTTCGCGCCAATCCAGACCAAAATCTGGCGAATCTTCTCGAAGGTCAGACGAGCTTCTTCCGGCGTGCGAATATCGGGCCGCGTCACGATCTCCATCAGTGGCATCCCGCTCCGGTTGTAGTCGATCAACGATGAACCGTCAGGACTGTGGATCAAGCGACCGGTATCCTCTTCGATATGCAGACGTTCGATCCCGATACGACGTATTTCGCCGGCAGCAGTGCGAATCTCGATCGCGCCATCGCTACACAATGGCTCATCGTACTGTGTTATCTGAAAACCTTTGGGTAAATCGGGATACGGGTATGACTTGCGGGCAAAGACCGAGTGTTCGTTTACCCGACAACCCAGCGCCAGACCGCAGAGTGCTGCCAGCTCGACGGCACGGGCGTTGAGCACCGGCAGCGCACCGGGTAGACCAAGACTTACCACCGAGACCCGTGTATTCGGCGGCGCACCGGCGTAATCGGTACTACAACCGTCAAACATTTTGGAAGCGGTTAGAATGTGAGCATGGATTTCAAGACCAATTGTTGCAATGTATTCCGGCATAACGTTCCTCGC
The DNA here is from genome assembly GCF_056331925.1 of Chloroflexus sp. NCBI lineage: Bacteria > Bacillati > Chloroflexota > Chloroflexia > Chloroflexales > Chloroflexaceae > Chloroflexus > Chloroflexus sp. The sequence goes on along the minus strand of NZ_JBWGQH010000020.1, from coordinate 23,832 downwards.
GCAATGTTAGCTTACCCTTATTCTACCCGTTTTTCGGTTACACTGCGCGACGGTTACAACTCCGATGTAGCATATCTCCCACAACGATACGCTACAATGATGTTGTTGCTTCAAACCTCGTCAGGGTTTATGCCCAGCTTACCGCAAACTAGCAGCCAAGCGTTCGGCCCGTTGCCGCTCTTGCTCGGCCCGCGCTTGTAGTTCAACGAAACTCAGAAACGGCTGACCATCCGGCCAGTACATGCGAAAACCTTCGGGAGTGCGACGAAACGTGATACCTAAACGCGGGCTATTCCAGCCATCAAGTTCAGGAATGACCCTCAAGCGACCCTCACGTCGCTTGCCAGCCGCTCATATCACCGGTATCGGGGTCGTACAGATAATACTCTTCGACACTGTACATATCGTAAAATTCCAACTTCGCCGCCATTTCGGTCAATGTGTTGTTCGGTGACAACACCTCAAACACCACCTGCGGCGCAATGTTATCTTCTTCCCACTGACGGTATGAGCCACGGTCACCCTTTGGTCGCCCGAAAACGACCATCACATCAGGTGCGCGGCGAATATCAGGGCGACCTTCAACCGGATACCATAGCAGATCGCCGGCAACGAAGACATCAGCCCGTTCACGAAAGATCGCATCGAGATTCCCCTGAATGGTGACGATTGCATGAAACTACTTAGTGTTGTCCGCTATCAGCATGCCGTCACTTTCTGGGTAGACGATCGGCACGGAAGCAACTACTTGGCTCGTCATCATCCACTTCCTTTGTAGCGAACATTTGTTTGATTGTACTACGTCCTCGGTGTCGGTGCAAATCAGGAGAGCGTACCAATCGCGTCATCATCTGTCAACAGTAGTGTATGATGTGTATAGAACGCAACAAGAGAAAAAGGAAGGAGGACGACATCCGGCATTTACAATGGTGTGGGATAACGTATAATTGTACCTATGGAAAACACCCATGAGCACTGGCAATGTAGTGAAGCTGCTAGGGATTTCGCTCACAACCCTTGCCGCGATGGAGCGTGCAGAGTGACCGATTCCCGTTGCACGAACGGACAGCAATCGTCGCTTGTCCGCCGAATTACGCGCATTCATCGACATGCGCACTCCGGTATCTGAACCGATACGGCTAATTGTATCTTGTTGCGCATTACTCGCACTGCACAGAAGCCAATCCTCGCCAATCAACAACGGAGACGCGAAGCGTTGGTTGTTGCCAACGGTCGTGCATATATGCGTTCGTTGCAGAAATTGGTGGTGGCTGAAGCGCCACGCACAACCGCTTGCTTGAATTCATGAATACCATCGATTGGTGCGTAGTCACGATGTTCATGAGCGCGCATTGTTGTGACCGGCTCGCACGGTTCGGTTTTAGCAGGTCACCACCAACAGTTGCGAAAGGTTGAGTTCTGAATCAGGAGCGTTGCTTTCCTGAGCAGGAGATGGTGTAAGGACTAATGACCATTGCGCGTGGCTTCTCGTCAAGCCTTGATGGGCTCTTTGCGGCCTCTGCGTCTTTGCGTTACATACCTGACGATCACACCACAACACTCAACCTTGCATCCAGAGCAGTTTCGGATGCAGACGGAAACGTTACACCCGTCAGATAGAATCGCGTTCGTGGGAAAGAAACCGTGTGCGCTTTTGCGCACGTTCTTGAGAGCAGGATGATGATGTTCACAAGCTCCCACCAGGCTGCCGAACCCATCCGGGCAGTATTGACAAATGCGCAGCGGATTTTACTGCTGAGCCACATTAACCCTGATGGTGATGCGATCGGTTCGTTGCTCGGCACGATGCATGTGTTACGCGCATTGGGTAAAGAGACGGTAGCACTCGCTTCTTCGGCGCCAATTGATTATTGTGCGGCCTTGCCCGGCTTCACAGAGTTACACGTCTATCGCTCCGGTGATCCGTTGCCCGACTGCGACCTCATCTGGATGGTCGATGTGGCGCATTTGTCGCGCGCCGGTGCGATCTACGATGAACACGCCGCAACGTTGCAATCACGCCCGTTGGTGATTGTCGATCATCATGCGACAAACGATGGTGGTGGCACGGTCAGTCTAATTCAAGCCAACGACTCTTCATGCGCAGAGGTGTTGTTCGATCTCTTTACGGTGCTGGAATGGCCGCTGTCGCCCGATGCTGCCACCTGTCTGTTTCTTGGGATGATGACCGATACGCAGAGCTTTCAGACGCCGACGGTGACACCGGAAACGTTACGACGTGCTGCTGCGTTATTGGAGGCCGGCGCCGATAAAGAACTCGTGGTGAATGCCGTCTTCTTCTCTATTCCTCCGGCAACACTGCGGCTGACCGGTATGGCGATGGCCAATTTGCAGCAAGAAGATGGCATTTTCTGGACAGTCGTTACGCAAGAGATGCTCCGGGTAACCCAGGCAGACGAAGCGGCAACCGATGATACGGTCAGCCGTCTCCAGCGTGTAGCCGGGATGCGTGCTTGTGTGTTGTTTCGTGAACGACCCGATGGTACGGTGAAGATCAGTTTGCGTTCGATACCGGGCATTGATGTAGCAGCAGTAGCCCAGCAGTGGGGTGGCGGTGGGCATCGACAAGCAGCCGGGGCAACGCTCAAGATGAGCTTAGCCGAAGCGGTTGATGCTGTGCTGCCGGTGTTGCGCAAGTCGGTACTGCGGTAAGATTGCGGTAAGATGATGACCGATTTAGCGGGGTTTGTGATTATCGATAAGCCGGCCGGACTGACTTCACACGACGTTGTGGCCCGCGTGCGACGATTGGTCGGACGGGCAGTGAAGGTAGGCCACGCCGGTACGCTCGACCCAATGGCGACGGGGGTGTTGCCGATAGCTTTGGGGAGCGCGACTCGGCTACTCGATCAGTTGGTTGATACCCGAAAAGGTTATCTTGGTGTGGTACGGTTAGGTATACAGACGACGACTGACGATGCCGATGGTGAACCGCTGGTGACGCAGCCGGTTCCCGACCTCACGCCGGAGACTATCGAGGTGGTGTTAACCCGCTTTCGCGGTGATATTCTGCAACAACCACCGGCTTTCTCGGCGCTCCACATTGATGGTCAACGCGCGTATGCGTTAGCGCGCGCCGGCAACGAGGTAACATTAACGCCCAGACCGGTACGGATCGAACGGCTTGATCTGCTTACCGTAGCATTGCCCGATCTGACGATTGCTGTCGAGTGTAGTAAGGGCACCTATATCCGTGCCTTGGCACGTGATATTGGCGCGGCGCTTGGCTGTGGTGGACATCTCGCCTCGCTACAACGCACCTTCACCGGCCCGTTTCGACTTGAACACGCAATACCACTAGCAGCGTTGACCGATCGGGAAGTGGTTATGCGGCATCTGCTACCACCGGAGACGGCCCTGCTCGATTGGCCGCTTGTGCAACTCGATGAAGCCAACACACACCGTATTCTGCACGGTATGTCAATTCCCGCCGGCAAGTCAACGGCTCCTCGTGCTCGCGCTCACGATTCCGATGGAAAGCTCATTGCCCTGCTGCGGCGTGACGGCGAGCGGTGGCAACCGGTGAAAGTTTTTCGTCATCGTTGATAGATGTGCAGGTAGAACACGTCTATGGAACCTACCAATCGCCTTTACTACGATGATTCCTATCTCACCCAATTTACGGCCCGTGTTGTCGCCGTCGGCGATTATCGTGGCCGGCCTGCATTAGCGCTCGACCGCAGTGCGTTCTACCCTGAAGGTGGTGGGCAACCTGCCGACCGCGGTTGGTTGACCAATGCCGACACCCACCGACGCTGGGCGGTGCATGATGTGCAGAGTGACAATGGTGTCGTGTGGCACATTCTGAGCGGCGATGCGCCACTACCGGCGGTGGGGAATAGCGTTATCGGCCAGATCGACTGGGCACGTCGGTTTGATCACATGCAACAGCACTGTGGTCAGCATATCTTGACTGCTGCGTTCATTGCTACGTGCAACGCACCGACCACCTCGTTTCATCTGAGCGAGCGCACTGTCACCATTGATCTGGCAATCTCTACCCTCACCGACGAACAGGTTTGGGCGGCAGAAGCATGGGCTAATACCGCGATATGGCAAAATCTTCCAATCCAGGCCCGCTTTGTGACACCGACCGAACTGGCCCACATCCCGCTTCGTAAACCACCGACGGTGAACGAACAGGTGCGCGTCGTCAGCATTGGTGACATCGACCATTCTGCCTGCGGTGGCACCCATCCGGCACGCAGCGGTGAAGTGGGCGCAATTGCAATCTTGGGATGGTCGCGCCAGCGCGGGATGATCCGAGTGGAGTTTGTTTGCGGTGGGCGGGTGATTGCTGCCCTCCACGAACGCGATCGGGCAGCGCGCGGGGCAGCGGCAGCGTTGAGCGTGGGCTGGACCGAACTACCGCAAGCTATTGCTCGCTTACAAGAGACGCAACAGGCTTTGCAGCGTGAACTCACCCAAACGCAACGCGAACTCGATGCAATGCGGGCAACACAATGGTACGCCCAGACGCCACCGGTCGATGGGCGACGGATCGTTACAGTGACCCTTCCCACTGCCGGTATTGAGCGCTTGCGCACCATTGCCAGCTTCATCGCCGAATTACCAGGTGGAATTGCCATTGTGGCCGGCGGTACAGAACGTGTACAGATCGTCGTCGCTTGTGCCGCCGATACCGGCGCCGACGCCCGTGAGATTCTCGCTGCCGGTATGACCGTGCTCGGCGGACGCGGTGGCGGTCAGGTGCATCTCGCTCAAGGCGGTGGTGGTCAACCGGAAGTACTATCAGCAGCCCTGGCAGCAATGGTAGAGCGAGCAAGTCGAGCCTAACGCTGCCGACCTAACACTGCGATAACTGCTTCTGCTATAATAACGCCGATTCGGATACCCTGCACAGATAGCCAGAGCAATGGCCCCCGCACGTAGTGCGGTGTCGGTTGGTAGCTTTGATAGGCTGGGTTCATCTAAAGTTCCCTCTGCTCGGCGCAATGCTGCGCCCCAATGTCCGGCGACGACAACTAGCAATGATGCTCCCTGATGTGCGATCCAGACCGTGCAGTGGCAGGCATGTACGGACAGGTAGGGTATTTCTGCCGCAACATTACAGCATGACTTTTTGTTATGGGGAGACAACTATGGGCCGGACGATGCAATCTCTGTCGTTACGCGGATTAGGTTCACCATCGTTTATCACGCGAGCGGCACGACCCTGTTCGTTGTACAATTCACGATCATTGCCATTGAAGAAACAAATCACGAGTCCATTAGCCACTACACCGGCTCACACCCAACTGCCGAGTGACGGTCAGCCGGGCGAAGTCGTCGCGCTGCCGGCGCCGCAGGTGAGCGTATCCACAGTTGCCGAACCGGCCCACGCACCACTGCCGAGCGACGGCCAGCCCGGTGAAGTCATCGAGCTGCCGGCGCCGCAGTTTGAAATACCGATGAAGGCGTGATTGCACCTTGTTACGTCATGTCGGTCGTTGGAATCCTTCACCGATGACTTCGTCAACATCGCCGATAATGACAAACGCCGCAGGATCAACGGTGGTCACAACATTCTTGAGAAAACCGATTTCAGTGCGGGCCACAACACACAGAAGGACAGCACGCTTCGCACCGGAGTAACCACCGATCCCTTCAAGCTCGGTAATCCCTCGACCGAGGCGATGGAGTATCGCCTGCCGGATCGGGTCAGGATTGGCGGTGATGATCAATGCCTGGCGTGCGCCTTTACCGGCGGCAAGCACGGTATCGATGGCACGACTGGCAGTAAACGCTACCAACAGTGCATAAAGGATCTTCTCCGGCCCATAGCTAAAGAGGGCCGCAGTAAAGACCAGTGCGTCGAAACTGAGCAAGCTACGGCCCGGCTGAATCCCGAACCGGCGCTCGATGAGACGAGCCAAAATATCACTACCACCGGTCGTACCACGGGCGCGCAACACCAACCCAATCCCTAGACCATCGATCAGCCCTCCGTAGAGGCTGTACAGAAGTGGATCGTTGGTGATAGGACGAGCAAAAGGAGCTAGACCATCAATCGCCAACGACATCACGACAACGGTATACAAAGTACGGATACCGAACACAGCCCCTCCGAGATACCGCCAGCCCGCGATCAAGAGGGGTACGTTGAGGATTAACACCACAGCACCGACCGGTGTGCCGAGAAAGGTATTGAGCAATTGTGCTACCCCGGTGATACCACCAGTGACAACCTGATTCGGTACCAAAAAAAAGCGCACAGCAGTTGCACTCAGCAACGCACCAACGGTCAGCAGCACATAGTCGTAGATTGTCCGAGCAAATCGTTGCCAGCGCGACTGTGTTTGCATAGAAAACCCGATCAACAAAAAATGCGAAGGCGCAATGGCGTCTTGTTCGTAACACCGTTGCGTCTTCGCGCCCAAACTCCTACCGATAGACTTTACAACCCGGCGGCGCGGCGCAGCTCTTCCACTCGATTCGTGCGCTCCCACGGCAAATCAATGTCGGTACGACCAAAATGCCCACCCGCCGCAGTTTTACGGTAGATCGGGCGACGCAGATCGAGATCACGGATGATAGCACCCGGTCGCAGATCGAACACCTCGTTAATCGCCTTGAGGATGACTTCATCGGGCACCGTACCGGTTCCGAATGTCTCGACGCTGAGCGAAAGTGGCCGAGCGACGCCGATCGCATAGCTCACTTGCAGCTCAACGCGACGAGCAAGACCGGCAGCCACGATGTTCTTGGCTACCCAGCGGCATGCATACGCAGCGCTGCGATCAACCTTCGAGGGATCTTTGCCACTAAATGCCCCGCCGCCGTGACGAGCCACCCCACCGTAGGTATCAACAATGATCTTGCGTCCGGTCAACCCGCTATCGCCCATCGGACCACCGATCACAAAACGGCCGGTCGGATTGATGAAGATTTTGGTCTGCGTATCGAGCCACGCCTCCGGAATCTCGGTCTTAATCACATGCTCGATCAGATCGGCCCGGATCTGCTCTTGGGTGACATCAGGTGCATGCTGACTACTGATCAATACTGTATCGACGCGCACCGGCTTGCCAAAGCTATACTCGACCGTGACCTGCGATTTAGCATCGGGGCGCAGATACGGCAATGTACCATCTTTGCGTACCCGCTCGAGCCGGCGGATGAGGCGGTGCGCCAGCGCAATACTCGCCGGCATCAGTTCTGGCGTCTCATCACATGCAAAGCCGAACATCATCCCTTGATCACCGGCCCCAACCGCTTCGACATCATCCTGCATCGCACCGATCTTTGCCTCGAGCGCCTTATCGACACCCATCGCAATATCCGGCGACTGACCGTGAATGGCGACCATAACACCGCACGTATCGGCATCAAAGCCGTACTCGGCATTGGTATAGCCGATCTCTTTGACCGTGCGGCGCACAATTTCCTCAATCGGGATATACCCTCGCTCGTAGGTCACTTCACCCAAAACAACAATCAAACCGGTGGTTGTAGCCGTTTCGACGGCGACCCGCGCTTTGGGATCGTGGCTGAGGAAGGCATCGAGAATAGCGTCGCTGATCTGATCGCACATCTTGTCGGGATGCCCCTCGCTCACACTTTCACTGGTGAAATAGAAACGCGGCGAATTCATGAAGGTGTTTGCCATACGTAACCCCTATTCTTCCTCTAAGATAGGGGAACAGAGCGCACTTCTCCGTCTCCCCAACGCTCCGCTTGCTTACGTTCCTTCTTGCCACGAATTGAGATACGCTTCTTGCTCAGGGGTGAGGGTATCGATGGTAATCCCCATCGCTGCCAACTTCAACGCGGCAATCTCCCGATCCAGCTCCTTAGGGAGTGCATGTACGCCAACCGGCAGCTTCCCATGATTGCGCAGTAAAAACTCGCTCGCCAAAGCCTGATTGGCAAAGCTCATATCCATCACCGCGCTCGGATGACCCTCGGCGCTGGCTAAGTTGATCAGACGACCCTCACCCAAGAGATTGATCGCCCGTCCGTCACGCAAGATATACTGGTCGACAAAAGCCCGCGGCTGGCGCTTCTCGACACTGAGTGCTTCGAGGGCTGGAATGTTAATCTCGACGTTGAAGTGACCGCTGTTGGCGATCACACAACCGTCTTTCATCACCTCGAACACATTCTGGTCGATCACGTGCTTATTACCGGTCGCAGTCACGATAAAGTCGGCCTGTCGTGCTGCCTCTACCATCGGCATCACCCGAAAACCGTCCATAACCGCTTCCAACGCCTTCACCGGATCGATCTCGGTCACAATGACGTTGGCCCCTAAGCCACGGGCACGCTCGGCGATGCCACGCGAACACCAGCCATAGCCGGCAACGACGAAAGTCTTCCCGGCAAGCAGAATATTCGTAGCCCTGATGATACCGTCGAGAGTGCTCTGACCGGTACCATACCGGTTGTCGAACATGTGCTTGGTATCGCTATCATTGACGGCAATTACCGGGAAGGGCAAGACGCCCTGCTTCGCCATGGCCTTGAGGCGGATCACGCCGGTGGTGGTTTCTTCGGTGCTCCCAACCATATACGGGATCAAGTCGGGCCGCTCCTTGAGCACGCCGGTCACCAAATCGGCGCCATCGTCCATGGTCAATTGCGGATTGTGATCGAGCGCGGCCCGAATATGGCTGTAATAGACTTCATTGCTCTCACCCTTGATCGCAAACACCGGAATCTCTTCGTAAGCCACCAGCGCTGCGGCTACATCATCTTGGGTGCTCAGCGGATTCGAGGCGACTAACACCACATCGGCCCCACCCGCTACTAGTGTACGCATCAGGTTGGCCGTCTCGGTGGTCACGTGCAGACAAGCACTAATCCGCAAACCGGCCAGCGGACGCTCACGCGCAAAGCGCTCGCGGATCAATCGCAGCACCGGCATCTCTTTTTCGGCCCATTCAATCCGCTTACGTCCTTGCTCGGCAAGACTCAAATCTTTCACGTCATAACTCATCGTCATACAGGCTTATGCTCCTTTGCTCAGGTCAAGATAGCGTTTGCATCGGCCATTCCGGTGCAAACGCTGGCATACGAATCTCAGAGGGAGTTGCTGTTGCCGCACTGGTAAAAAGCGCCTCCATCACGGCTAAATTATCGAGCGACTCGGTAAGTGGCATTGCACCGATAGAAGGCACCGGCGCACCCGCAGTAGCTAAAGCGGCAAAACCTTCTGCCTCGAGCCGAAAATGATCGGCGGGCGGAATGGTGATCGTCTCAACCGTCACGTGACGGCCACCGTGTGCAACCATGATCGTCGTTGCCAAATCAGGTGTGGGGTTGAACGGTCGCTCGAGATGGATCCAACCCTCACTGCCGATAATCTCTACTCGCTGGTTCCATGCTGTACGAAAACTACAGGACACCATCGCACAACGCTCGGCTGCAAACCACAACATCCCGCACAGGCTCATATCAACCGGTGCACCGTCCATCAACGCACTCGCCGTTTGCGGACGTATACCGAAGACCATCCGCGCATAACTGAGCGGATAGCAACCGATGTCGTAGAGTGCCCCCCCGCCGAGCACCGGATCAAGGCGAATATTGGTGGCATCATCGAGGAGAAAGGCAAAGTGACCACGAACTTGTCGGACCTCACCGATCACCCCCTCGGCAAGCAGACGCTGCACGGTGAGCGTTTGCGGATGGAAGCGGTACATAAATGCCTCCATCAACAATCGGCGCTGCGTTTGCGCGGCGGCAACCATAGCCAAACCATCGGCCAGCGTTGTCGCCAGTGGTTTTTCACACAACACGTGTTTACCGGCCTGCAAAGCCGCAATTGACCATTGAGCGTGGAGACTATTGGGCAGTGCATTGTAAACCGCCTCAACTTCAGGATCGTTGAGCAGTGCGACGTAATCACCATACGCACGTGGAATCCCGAATTCGGCGGCACATGCCGCCGCACGATTGACATCACGGGCGGCAATCGCAACAACCTGTTCGGTCGCCGAGCGAGCGACGGCACTCGCGAACCGGCGCGCAATACGTCCGGCGCTCAGAATCCCCCATTTCATGCGGCCTCCCGCAACGAAAAGATGTCGAGCGGCAAATCGCAACCAAACGCAGCACGGTACCGCGCAACAAATTGGGGTAAGGTAAAGCGATGCTCTTGGCACCCACGCTCTTCAATCGCGTATGCAGCACACAGCGCGGCAATGCGCCCGGTCATCTCCCACGATAATCGATGCACCAGACCAAAGGCGATCCCGGCCAGATACGCATCACCGGCACCGGTTGGATCGCGCACTTCTTCGACCGGTGCAATAGGAATGGCTGCCGCCAATTGACCATCAACAAAGATGTGTGAACCGTCGACCCCGCGTGTAACGACCGTAATCGGTGCGCGGCCGATCAGCTCATCTTCGCTCAACCCCAAGCACTTCGCCATCATCCCAAATTCGTAGTCATTGCTGATCAACACCTGCGCCCCGCGCAAGCCCACTTCCAGCAGATCGGCATCAAGCCGCGGCGTCTGCTTCCCCGGATCGAAGATATACGGCACGCCCATCTGCTGACATTCAAGGGCAAACCGACGCATTGCATCGGGGTTGGTAGGCGAAATCAGAACGAGATCATCTACGGTCAGGCCACGGTTGAGGAGCGAATTGTGATGATCGTGAGCCATTGCACCGGCATAAAACGCAACAATCTGATTATTCGCCTTGTCGGTATTGATAAAGCAAGAGGAGGTAAACTCGTGTTCGATAATCGTAATTCCGCTTGTATCAATCCCTTGCTCCTCGAGCCACTCGCGGTAAGCATCGAAATCATGACCGGCTGACCCGACAATGAGCGAACGTTCACCGAGTAAACTCAAATTATACGCAATATTCCCGGCCACCCCCCCACGCATTTTACGCATTGAGTCAACCAAAAAACTAACTGAAATAATATGTGCTTTGTCGCTAAGCATAAAATCTTTGAAATAGCCGGGAAAATCCATAATATAATCAAATGCTAGCGAACCGGTGACCACGATCTTCACAGCGCGCACTCCTCTGACTAACCCACATAGATGCGGGAAAAGCGTACCAACATATTACAACCAGCTACTCTTCTTCGCCGACACCCAACGTCTGTCGTACCAACCGAGACGTTTCGGCGCAGAGCTGTAACGCTTGTTCAGCTTGTGCCGGACTCACATATGCCAGACTCCCGGTAAACGAGAGAAACGATTGTTGCTGCACAACCGCTACATCAAGTCCAGTTGCCGTCGCCACCTCGTGCATCGCTCTCACCACACGATCACACAAATCGCTCGCATGAACATTAGCCAGTAAGCGAGCTTCAACCGGCGTGACACCCCATGCCAAACAACCACCACCCGCCAAAAATTGCGTTAGTGGCGTGGCAACCTGCAACAATGATTGCAAATGATCGGCCGGGTGAAAGCCAATAACATCGAGTGGGAGCGGCAAAATTGCCTCCCAGAGCACGGCACTACTGATAAACAAGCCGCGTCGCGCCGGCAGATCGACGAGTAGCCGGTTGAGCAAATCGATCCCATCGTCCCACTCTAACGGGCTCAGCGGGTGCAAGATGGCATCGAGAAACGGCTCATCGATCATGACCAGTCGATACGCCGCGTACCCTTGCACTTGCTCGTGTTGCCATGCCACCCGCAAGCTACACAAATTGAGTAACAGTTCACGCCACTCTGGCGCGTAAGCTAAAGGTCGGTCATGATTGTCGGTCAACGCCAAACTGAGGCTCACCGGGCCAATTGTCTCGTATTTGAGCAAAAATGGATGGCGATCTTCGGTATTGAGCTGACGGAGTAGCTCTTCAAGGACAACAACGGCCGGACCCGACAACGCAGCAAATTGCGCATCACCACGCAGATACGCCAACCCAACCCGAACCGCTTCGCGCTCAAGCGTCTCGTGGTCAACGGCCAATCGGTCACGTTCGAGATCGATCTGCACACCGGGCAAACCTTGTGCTGCCAAGGCAAATGGTGTATCGGCAAGGGTACGTGGCAAGGGTAATGGCCATGCTGGTGTCTGCGGAAAATACCGGCAGATTAACTGCGCCACGATCATCGGATTCGTATGAGGCAACCCACCGCGCAGAAGTGGCCGGCAGGCCGGCTGAAACGACCCCAGCACATTCATGGTTGACTCGCCAGTTGACACAAGGCTACCGTGAACGGAGGATGCAGCACGCCTCGCTCGGTGATGATCGCCGTTACCAATTCGTTTGGCGTAACGTCAAACGCCGGATGAGCAGCCGGCACACCGTGCGGAGCAATGGCAATCCCGGCGATGTGAGTCACCTCTGCCGGATCGCGCTCTTCGATAGGAATATCGGCGCCACTCGCCGTGGCAAGATCGATGGTGGAATAAGGGGCAGCGACGTAGAAAGGTATCTGATGATAACGGGCGAGTACTGCCAAGCCATAGGTACCGATCTTGTTAGCCACATCACCATTGGCAGCAATCCGATCAGCACCAACGATAATACAATCGATATGGCCGCGTTGCATCATAAAAGCGGCCATATTATCGGTGATTAAGGTCTGGGGAATACCGGCCTGTAACAATTCCCACGCCGTCAACCGGGCGCCTTGCAAGAAGGGGCGCGTTTCATCAACAAAGACATGAATGGGCCGACCTTGGGCAAAGGCGGTGCGAATGGGGGCAAGTGCCGTTCCGTACCCGGCAGTTGCCAGGCCACCGGCGTTGCAGTGGGTCAGCACGTGACCACGCGGGGGAATGAGTGGTGCGCCGTGTTCTCCTATCGCATGGCACATAGCGAGATCCTCGGCGAAAATCGCCTCGGCCTCAGTCAACAATGCAGTTTTGATCGCTGCGATGCCTTCGGGAGCAACCGTTTCAGCCCGCCGTAGCATGCGGCTTGTCGCCCAGGCCAAATTGACCGCTGTTGGACGCTGAGCATCGAAGATCGCTTTGGCTTGGCGTAGCTCTTCAAGTAGCTCCTCAACCGAATGAGCAGCACTCTGCCGAGCAGCCAACGCCATGCCATACGCAGCCGTGCAACCGATTGCCGGTGCGCCCCGTACCTGCATACTGCGAATAGCATAGGCGACCAGGCTCAGATCGGTGCAATTCACCACCTCGACGATGTGTGGCAGCTTGCGCTGATCGATCAGGCGAACCGTCTCATTTTCCCACCAAACTGTGCGGAATTCCATAGGCGTCGCAATAAATTGAGCCACTCGCATAGCGAGAGGCTCCGATCATCACTTCGTTCCTCTCATCTTTCGGCTAATGCTCTTCATTGCCGCTGGATTTGGCACCTTCCCTTTCGGGGGTTGCCGGGCGTCATCGGGCCAGTCCCTCAGCCCATCTCGATGAGCATCTGAAGTTCGCTGACGCACTACGGCGCCGCACGCGAACGTTGTGAGCGATTATAACACGACTGACGGCAAGAGGCAACCGCTACAAAAAGTGTGCAAAAACGTGATTACCCACCATCCGTCCTCGCTCCGTCAACCACACCCGTCGGTCATCTATCGCGATCAACCCGTGCTGCATCAGCTCGTGCAAGGCGGTTCCGTAGTACTCGGTGAGATCATCGCCGACACGGGCGGCAAAGTGCTCAAAACTTACCCCAATATCGAGCCGCAAGCCCATCATCATCGTTTCAGCAGCCAGATCGGCAGGGGTCAGTGGGATAGTCTCGGCAATCGGGCGATGACCGGCTTGAACGGCAGCGATGTACCCATCGATGGATCGAATATTGGCGTAGCGCTGCGGGAAGAGATGGCCATGAGCGCCGGCGCCGGCGGCCAAATAGTCACTATTGAACCAGTAGGCCAGGTTGTGATGACACGCCAATCGCGGCGGTGCATCAGGCCGATCACCCGGCTGGGGACGTACCCAGTTCGAGATTTCGTAGTGCCGATAACCGGCTTTGTCAAGAAGGTCCATCGCCAATTCGTACATCGCTGCGGTGAGATCATCGTCGGGCACCTGTACGCGCCCCGCCGTGACCTGCGCATAGAGTGGCGTATTCTCTTCGAGAATGAGCGAGTACAGGGCCAGATGATCCACGTCCCACGAGATGACTTCGGTGAGTGTGGCTTGCCAATCGGCAAGGTCTTGCCCGGGCAAGCCAAAGATGAAATCCAGGTTGATCGACTCAAAACCGACTGCACGGGCATCAAGATAGCTTGCCTTGGCTTCGGCAGCGGTGTGAATACGTCCTAGCACCCGTAAGGTTGGATCGTGCAAGCTTTGTACCCCCATACTCAACCGATTCACACCAAGCGAGCGGATGGCACGCAGATACTCGCGGCCTAGCACCGTTCCGGGATTTGCCTCAAGCGAGATCTCGGCCGTTTCGAGAGGAACGAGCGCCGTAGCCGCGGTCAGAATGCGTTCAATCTGTGCCGGCGTCAGCATACTCGGCGTCCCACCGCCAAAGAAGATACTTGGCCGCAATGCCGCTGCTGCCGGTGATTTCGGTAACGGTGGGAGCGACTCGCGCAACATAGCTAACTCGGTACAGAGTGCATCAACATACGCCGCAATGCGATGCTCCATGTTGGCGTAGGTGTTGAAATCGCAATACGAACAGCGCCGATGGCAAAAGGGGATATGGATATATAAGTGGCGCATAGCAACTTCCAGATCACGTTCTACCCGATCAAAATCTGCTCCTCCGGGTACATCACGACTTGCGGTGCAGCACTTTGTCGCGCTAACGCAATGATAATGGTGAGGGCGCCTAATCGTCCCCAAAACATAACAGCGATGATCACCAACTGCCCAAACGTGTTCAATTCATCGGTAAAACCAAGCGTCAGCCCGCATGTGGCAAATGCCGATACAACCTCAAACACGGTACGGTCAAGGGTTGTGTCGTGCGTTGTCACCAGTAACCATGAAGCAGCCAAGACCACAAAGAGCGAAATCGTGAGCACGGCTGCCGCCCGCCGTACCATACCAGTCGCCAGACTGCGTCCACCAAACTGAGCGGTTGGCAGGCCGCGCGCATAACTCCATAGCGAAATCGAGAGGACGGCAAACGTACCGGTGGTAATCCCACCACCCATCGAGGCCGGCGCACAGCCGATAAACATCAACGCAATGAGTAGCAGTTGGCTGGCCGGTGTCAACTGCTCGAAGTTAGTAATGCCGGCAAATCCGGCGGTACGAGCCGAAACCGATTGGAAGACGGTCACTATGATCTGACGATCCAACGGCTGCCCAACAAGCACTCCATCTTTATCGAACGCTTCACTGAGCCATAAGCCAACAGCACCACCGACCACCAGTATGCTCACGACGAGCAGCGTGATCCGCGTGTGCAACGACAACCGCCGCTCATTCGGGTACGCGATCAGATCGGCAACGACCGGAATACCTAAGCCGCCGAGAAAAATCAAGACCCCCATCACAAACAGCGTCACACTATCCCGCGGTATACCATCGTTAAAACCGGGAGTACCAGTGAACAGGTCAAATCCGGCATTGCAGAATGCCGAGACCGCATGAAAGAGGGCAAAGAAGAAGGCTTGACCCTCAGAAAGGCGAGGATCGGTACGCCAGTGTATGTAGAGCAAGAAGGCACCGATCAGCTCAATCGTGATGACCGTAATAAGAACGCGCCGAGTCAAGGACACGATTGCCGCCGGCGAGAGTAAGCCTAACGAGTCGCTTAACGCGATCCGATCGGTAAAACTGATCCGCCGACCCAAAAGCCTGAAAACGATCACGGCGACGACCATAAAACCGACACCACCGATCTGGATCAGCAGCATGAGCAGAATCTGCCCCCAGAGCGATAGATCGCGTACCGGCGTAATGACCGATAAACCGGTAACGCTCAACGCCGATGTCGCCGTGAACAGTGCCTCCATCAAGGTGAGTTGACGTGTACCACTGATGGGGAGCAACAGCAATCCGGTTCCAATGGCGATCAAGAATGCTAACCCACCGACCAAGCGCAAAGGCGGTGGGACCGGTTTATGCCGCAACCGTTTCAGGTTGCGACGTTCGAGCTGAGCTATCATGATGATAAATCGCAGAATGTGCTGATACTGGAGTCGGCTCCGATAATCAATATGCGATCATCCCGACTGAAGGTGTATTCGGGGGGCGGGGTGACAATCATCTTACCGTTGTGCTTAACGGCCAACACGTTGATACCGTACCGCCGACGCAAACCACTCTGCATTAAGGTTTGGCCGATCAGTGGAGGTGGGACGCGCACTTCGGCGACGCTAAACCCAGAACCAAGGTTGAGATGCTCAAGTACATGCGGTTCCGATAGTTGCCAAGCTAAGCGGGCGCCGGCTTCATGTTCTGGCAGTACTACCATGTCGGCGCCGACGCGCTCAAGAATATATTTCTGTCGCTCATTCAGCGCTTTGCAAACAACCCGCTTGACACCTAATGTCTTGAGCGCAACGGTCGTCAGGAGATTAGCTTCAAATTGTGAACCAATCGCCACGACCACCGTATCAAACGCGGTGATTTCGATTGCTCGCAGTGCGTCTTCGTTTGTCGAATCAAGCGCCACGACCTGCGTCAGGTGGTCGGCAAGTTGTTGGACGATGTTCGGATCGCGATCAATGCCTAAAACAGTATGGCCGCGGTCGATTAAGTTGGTTGCAACGCTGCGACCAAACCGACCAAGACCGATTACCGCAAATTCGAGCCGACTTGGCTTGCGCGCCATGCGACTCCCTCCTTGGCGAGCGTAGTATATGCTTTGCCCTATTGTAGCGTAGTTGAAACGGAACGGTAAAGTGATAGATAGCCCTGGTAGCCAGGGAATGTTGAGGGTATGCTAAGATGCATGATTGGGTAGATTATTGTCAGACGCATACGGCTGCTCGCTCTGCGATAGCAGAACCATTACACCTCAACACTCTGCGCAAACCGCCGACCTTGTTCGGTAAGGAACAGCACACTCCCTTGACGCCGGATCAATCCAATCTGCTCAGCCCGACGGACAACTGTGCTTACAAAGGTCGGTGACCAGCGTAGCTCGATGATCAGGTGATCGGGATGGCATTCGATCCGTTCATTACCCGACCCCTCGTGGTTGAACAGGTGGAGGGTCAATAGTTGCAAAGCGAATTGCTCACGGCGTCGGCGTTGTTGCCAGACCTGCGCCACCAGCCCCCGTTGCGGTGCAAACAACCATGCGAGGCCAAAGATGATTCCGGTCATTGTTGCCATCGCCCCGGCAATCGAAACATCGAGCCAACGTGCTAGCCAATAACCACTTATCGCGGCCACAACGCCGAGTATCACACTCAACCCGATCATCCGCGGTAATCGGTTGGTCAGGAGATAGGCCGTCGCCGGCGGTGCTACCATCAACGCAATCACCAGAATCGACCCAACCGCGTCAAACGCAGCCACTGCCGTCAGTGAGACACTCGTCATCAAACCATAGTGGATAATGTGAGGCGCAAAACCGAGGGTTGCCGCAAACGCCGGATCGAAGGTTGCCAATTTCAACTCTTTATAGAAGAGGATAAGCAGCACTGCATTCAACAGCAACGTACCACCTCCGATCACGAGGGCACGTGGCAGATCGATTCCCAGCAGATCGATCCGGTCGAACGGCGCAAATGCTAGTTCACCCAGTAACACACTGTCGGTATCGAGATGGATTGTACCGGCGTAACGTGAAATTAGGAGTACCGCCAAGCTAAAGAGCATCGGAAAGACCAACCCAATGGCTGCGTCTTCTCGTACCAACTGACTGCCACTGACCAGTTCGACCAGCCAGACCGTGATCACGCCTATTACAACGGCACCTGCGAAGAGCAACGGTGAGGCGAGGTTGTTACTGATCAAATAACCCAGGACAATCCCGAGCAGCACGGTATGACTTATCGCATCACTTAGCATTGCCATGCGGCGTAAAACCAGAAACACGCCGGGTAAGGCACAGGTTGCCGCAATCACTACGGCAATCAATTGCACTTCAAGTTGTGGTGTCATCATCTTCTACTATCATTCACCTGCCGAACTACCTGATTGCCGGTACTGCACCATCCGCCAACGTCGCCACACAATTCCACGCTCCGGCGCAACCAGAAGCGAACCGATAGCGATCACACTCATTGTCAACACGATCACCGGCCCGGTTGCCGTCCCATCGCCCAATCCACTGAGCCACGTCCCAACAAATGCGGCCAAACCACCAAAACCGGCGGCTAACACAACCATTATCTCCAACCGATTCGTCCATTGGCGGGCAGCGACTGCCGGCGCGACCAACATCGCGCTCATCAACACTACTCCGACCGTCTGTAAACCAATAACAATAGCAGCTACCATCACGATGGTTAACAGTATCTCAAACCGACGCACCGGTAGCCCAAGGCTGCGGGCAAAATCTGGGTCAAAGCTGATCAGCTTCACGTGCGGCCAAAAGATGATGACGAACGCCAATGCCGGCCCACCGAGCGCCAGCATTGCCCAGAGATCACGTTCAACGAGGGCAGCCGCTTGGCCGAATAAGAAACTCTTGAGACCGGCCTGCGCAGTAGTCGGCTGACGCTGTAAGTATGACAGCAACACCAGGCCAAAGCCGAAAAAGACCGCTAACACAAATGCTAACGCTGCGTCATCCTTGATCGGTGTCGTTCGTACAATCGCCAATAGCCACAGCGCCGCCACCGCTGCTGCAATGGCTGCTCCGATCAGCAAGATGAACGGATCACGCTGTCCCGTCAACAAAAATGCCAGCGCAATACCGGGCAATGCCGCGTGCGACATCGCATCACCGAGCAACGCCTGCCGGCGTAGCACGGCAAAACAGCCAAGAAACCCGCTTATCGCGCCGAGGAGGGTTGCACCCAGGGTAACATTGCGGAGCGTATAGTCGGTCAACATTTCGATCATCGCTATACCAAACCTTCAATCTCCCTGTATTGGAGTTGGCGCAGGCCCACCACCCGACACCGCACTCTTCGCAAGAACCGCTACCCGCCCACCATACGTCGCCCGAAGATTCGCTTCGGTAAAGACTTCACGTACCGGCCCGGTGGCGATGTTACGCACATTGATCAGCGCTACATAGTCAAAATACTCGGGAACGGTTTGCAGATCATGATGAACGACGATCACCGTCTTCCCAGCGCTACGCAAATGGCGTAACACGGTGATAATCGACCGTTCGGTGACGGCATCAACCCCTTGAAACGGTTCATCCATGAAATAGATGTCGGCATTCTGGGCCAAGGCGCGGGCTAAAAACACTCGTTGCTGCTGTCCACCGGAGAGCTGGCCGATCTGACGACCGGCAAAATCGGCCATCTGAACCTGCGCGAGCGCGGCCATCGCCATCTCGCGGTCGGCGCGACCAGGTCGGCGTAGCCACCCAAGCTGACCATACCGCCCCATCAGTACAACATCAAGCACAGTGGTCGGAAAATCCCAATCAACACTGCTTCGCTGTGGAACATAGGCAACGAGACGACGTTGGCGCTGGTACGGTTGGCCAAAAATGCGGACACTACCCGCGGCCGATTTAATTAGTCCGAGAGTCGCTTTGAGCAGCGTTGTCTTACCGGCCCCATTTGGGCCGACAATCGCCATTAACACACCACGCGGCACCGCAAGATCGATATCCCACAACACCGGCTTATCACCGTAGGCAACGGTTAAATCCTCTATCTCAACTGCTAAGGGCGTCACCACTCCCTCCATAACTTCGATGCGGTGTATCTGCTACATATCGGCTAGCGCCGAGACGATCGTTTGCATATTCTGGCGCATCATTCCAACATACGTCCCCGCCGGCCCGTCAGGATCGCCGAGCGAATCGGAGAACAGCGCACCACCGAGACGCACTTCATGCCCAACTGCACGTGCCGCACTCTGCACTGCCTCAATTGTGCGCGGTGAAACACTCGTCTCGACAAAAATCGCCGGAATACGGTTCGTCACGACCAGCTCGGTTAATGACCTGATCGCTGTAGCACTTGCTTCACTAGCCGTGCTGATCCCTTGGACGGCTTCAACGCGGAACCCGTAAGCTTGCCCAAAATATTGAAACGCATCGTGCGCCGTGACCAGAATACGTCGCTCCGGTGGAATCCGCGCTGCCATTGCCCGTAACTCAGCGTCGAGTGACTGTATATCGGCCAAATAGCGCTCAGTTCGCCGGTGGTAGATGACACTACCCCCCGGATCAACGGCAATCAAGGCATCACGCACCGCCCGAACAGCGTAGCTCCAACGTTGCGGATCGTGCCAGACATGTGGATCGTAAGCGTTTCTCCCCTCGTCGGCATACAGCAGGAGGTGAGGAGGAATTGCTTCAGCCACGGCAACCGTCGGAATGCGTCCACTTCGGTTCATCGCCTCGAATATGCGGCCTAACCCGGCTTCAAGGTGTAAACCGTTGTAAAACACGATCTGGGCTTCTTGGAGGGCAAATAGATCACTCTCAGTGGCAACGTAAGTATGCGGATCGATGCCGGGACCGAGGAGTGTGCGTAAGACCACTCGCTCACCGGCAATAGCTTGCACAATATCACCGATCGGACCGGTGGTCGCGACGACGCGTAGATGGCCGTCTGTTACCGGTGTGCTACAACCGGTGAGGGTGAGGAGCAAGACGATGATGGAGAGATACCGTGTCGGCATATTTAAACCCCAAAAACTTATTTTAGCCTAACCTAAAAATACCAGATAACTCCTCCCCTGTCAAGCAGCAAACTCGCCACACCCACCAGCATGCGCAGGTAGAGATAAACCATTCCATCACCGATCTGCACATATGGTACGATAGAGCAGAAGGAAACATATATGGAGTTCGATGATGACCCAGGTGAACCAGCATCGCTACCTCGGCAAAGCCCGCAAATCGGTTGACGGCATAGAGAAAATAACCGGATGCGCACGTTATGCCGGCGACGTAAATTTACCCGGCATGTTGCACGGTAAACTGGCGCTCAGTCCGTATGCCCACGCCCGGATTACCCAGATCGATACCGCAGCGGCCCGTGCTATCCCCGGTGTGGTAGCCGTGTTGACCGCTGCCGACCTACCTACCCGTGGCCGCCAGCCTTCGTCGCGCCAGACGACGACGTTGGCCGACGGTGTAGTACGCTACCGCGGTGAACCGGTGGCGCTTGTATTGGCAACCAGTTTGGCTGCTGCGGAAGATGGTGTTGCGGCGTTGCAGATCGATTATGAGCCGTTGCCCGGCCCGGTAACACCCGAAGAAGCGCTTGCTCCGGACGCACCGGTGATCTGGCCGCAGGGCGCTCCCAAGGGTGACACCGATCTTACGGCTGCCCACGCCGCTGTGTCCCGTGGTGATGATCACGCCGATCATAAGGCGTCAAACGTTCACGAGCGCAAGCAGTTTAGCCGTGGTGATGCCCTGCATGCCTTGGCCGTAGCTGAAGTAGTTGTGACCGGAACCTACCGCACATCGATTGTACATCAAGGCTATCTTGAGCCACACGCGGTTGTGGCTGATGTTGATCCGGTGCGTAAGCATCTCACCATCTACACCAGTACCCAAGGTCAATTCGGAGTACGCGATGAAGTCGCTCGGTTGCTGGATCTCCGACCTGCTCAAGTCACCGTCGTGCCAATGACGGTTGGTGGTGGATTTGGAGCCAAGTACGGCATTCTCGACCCGTTGGCCGCCGCCGCTGCACTGGCTGTTGGTCGTCCAGTGCGGATTGTGCTTGACCGCAGCGAGGATTTTCTCACGACCACCCCATCGCCGGCCAGCACGATCACGCTTCAGCTCGGTGCAACCCGTGACGGTACGCTAACCGCACTTGTGGCAGAGATTGTGAACGACAACGGTGTCTACCCGTTTACACTGGGTGGGATTATGAGTACGCTGCTCGGCGGCTACTACCGTTGTCCGAACGTGCAGATCGATGTGATCGAAGTACTGACCCACAAGCCACAAGCCGGCGCGTACCGTGCCCCCGGCGCACCACAGATCACGTTCGCTATCGAGTCGGCAATGGACGAACTGGCCCGCAAACTCGATCTCGACCCGCTGGAGTTGCGGATGCGCAATGCCGCCACCACCGGCGATCCGATGGGGAACAACGACCCTTGGCCGTCGATGGGGCTGACAAAGGTGCTCGCAGCGGCTGCCAATCATCCGTTGTGGCGCGAGCGCACCCCAGGAAGTGGGATTGGGTTGGCGATTGGTGGTTGGCCGTGTGGTATGTCGCCGGCAGCCGCCGTTTGTCGAGTAGACACCGACGGTACGGTACGGGTGCATGTCGGCGCGGTCGATATTTCCGGCGTCAACAGCAGCTTTGTGCTGGTGGCCGCTGAGATTCTCGGCGTACCCCCAGAGCAGGTCGAGATTGTAGCCGGAGACACCCGGAGCGGGCCGTTTGCCGGGCCGAGTGGTGGCAGCCAAATTACTTATAGTGTGGCCGGAGCAGTAGCCGTCGCTGCCCGTGAGGTACGTCGGCAGATTCTGGAATTGGCTGCCGATATGTTGGAAGCGCGGATTGACGACCTTGAATTACGCGATGGTCTGGTGCATATTCGTGGGGTGCCGGGTCGCACCCTGTCCATCGGTGAGGTAGCACGGCGGGCTGAAGAACACGCCGGCGGGCCGGGGCCGATCGTGGGTGAGGGACGTACTGCACCGGCAGAGAATGCGCCCGGTTTCGTCGCCCATATTGTGCAGGTTGAAGTTGATCGCGAGACCGGTCGCGTGAAGCCGCTCCGGTACGTAGCCATTCAAGATGTCGGCTTCCCGCTCAACCCACTGATGGTCGAAGGGCAAATTCACGGTGGCGCGGCGCAAGGCGTGGGATGGGGGCTTTACGAAGCACTGCGCTACGACGAGCGGGGTGAACTTCTGACTGCCAGCTTTATGGACTACACCTTGCCCCGTGCCGCCGATCTCCCTACCTTCGAGGCGGTGCTGGTGCAGAACCCGGCGCCCAACGGCCCCTTCGGCGCGCGCGGTGTTGGCGAACCACCGATTACCGCGGGAGCGGCTGCGCTCGCGAACGCCATCCGTGACGCGACCGGTGCTCGCATCTACGAGTTGCCAATGCGCGATGAGGTAGTGTGGCGGGCAATCAATAGTGTTTGAGCACGTTACCTTGGCGTCTACCCGACCCATGACCACGTAACACAGCCAGAGCAGGTGTGCGCCATTCCGTACACCTGCTCCGCTAGCTCCAGTACGCTACCCTACACGCGCAGCCCGCGCCTGCCGCACAATCTCTTCAATCTGACCGAGATGGTCATAGGCGTGGGCCAGGCCTAACGCATAACGACCACGCGCATCAACCGGCGGCGCACCGGGCCATGGCTCAACCTGATAGTCGAGATGGGGTTGGTCAGGCCACATCTGCAACGAAGCGTGCAGCATACGCCGGCTCTCGGCCAAACGCTGGCGTACTTGGGCCATCGTCGTCACCGTCTCCCACGGAACTTCGTAGCGTGAACGACCGTGGAACGGTACTCCACGCGCCATCTCGGCGGCGAGAAACGCCGATTCCTCGCACGAGGCGGTAAGATGGACGATCACGTGACCGAGCGTCCATGCCTGGTTTACGGCACTGGGATCACTGGCGAACGGATCATTCGCGTTGGGATCGACCGGCTGGAAGGTAACGTCAGCATCAACACAATCGGCAATGAGCCGTTCAATTGTGTCGTACATCTCGTCAGTTTCAGCATGTAGGTCGGCAACCGTCATATCGCCGACGATCTCTTGCATCGTGCGTTCACGACGGTAGAGTGCGGCATAGTCGAGCATCGGTGTCTCCTTCGCAGGTGAGATTTTAGAATAGCCACGAAAAGTCGTACATCTCGTCAGTTTCAGCATGTAGGTCGGCAACCGTCATATCGCCGACGATCTCTTGCATCGTGCGTTCAC
>NZ_JBWGQH010000019.1:44641-84780 GCF_056331925.1 Chloroflexus sp. | reverse complement strand
TAGCAATGGCAGACGGCGCCGGTCGTCCTCTCTCCATATCCATCACCCGTGCTCGCCCGCATGAAGTGACCTTGGTCGAAACGACGCTGGAGGCATCGTGTGCCTCAGACCTGCCGCGAAGGTTGCTGGGAGACTGTGCTGATGACCGTGACCGGTTGGACAGGCGTTTGGCAGAGCAGGGCATCGAGATGATTGCTCCGCATCGTCGCAACCGGCGACGACCGAAGACACCGGATGGGCGCAACCTGCGGCGCTCCACGAGGCGTTGGAAGATTGAGCGCTTGTTTGCTTGGTTGGGCTATTTCCGGCGGCCGGTCTTGCGCTATGAACGTCATGGGGAGAACTTCCTTGGCTTTGTGCAACTCGGCTGTATGATCATCTTGCTCAGGCATCTTTTATGAGATGACTTCAAGGCAAAGCACTCCGGCAACCGGCTAGTCATTATTGGGAATGGTATCGTATTCGCTTTTGTGTACGTTCTTGTGAGCAGACGATTATGCATCCTGACGAATTCCGCCGTATTGGCTACCAGATTATCGACCTGATCGCCGATTATCGCGCCACCATCGCCAGCCGTCCAGTTTGGTCTCAGTTACGTCCTGGCGAGTTTCGCAGTCAGTTGCCGGCCACTCCACCGGAACAGCCGGAACCACCAGAAGCGATCCTTGCCGATGTGGAACGTCTGATCATCCCCGGTTTATCAAACTGGCAACATCCCCGTTTTTTCGGCTATTTTCCGGCCAACGCGAGCCTCGCTTCACTGTTGGGTGATTTTCTCAGTGGTGGTCTCGGTCAATTGGGTTTGAATTGGCAGGCTAGCCCGCCTCTCACTGAGTTGGAAGAGCTGACGACCGATTGGATGCGGCAGTTGTTGGGGTTGAGCGAGGCGTGGCGCGGGGTGATCCAGGATACGGCGAGCACCAGTACGCTGGTGGCGTTGCTCTGTGCCCGCGAGCGTTCCTCTGACCATGCCCAAGTGCGTGGTGGATTGCAATCCCTCTCCTCTCCGCTCGTTGTCTATACCTCAACCCAAAGCCATAGCTCGGTCGAGAAAGCAGCGCTCTTGGCCGGTTTTGGCCGCGACAACCTCCGCCTGTTGCCGGTTGACGACACCTTCGCCCTGCGCATGGACGCCCTCACCGATGCTATCGCCGCCGACCGCGCCGCCGGTCGCGTGCCGTGCGCAGTGGTGGCCAGTATCGGCGCAACGGCTACCACCGCCTGCGATCCACTCGAACCGATTGGCGAAGTGTGCCGGCGTGAGGGGATTTGGCTCCACGTTGATGCAGCAATGGCCGGCTCGGCGATGATCTTACCCGAATGTCGCTATCTCTGGCAGGGGATCGAGCAGGCCGATAGCCTCGTCCTCAATCCGCACAAATGGCTGGGAGCCGCTTTCGATTGCTCACTCTACTACGTGCGCGATCCGCAGCATCTTATCAGAGTGATGTCAACCAACCCTAGCTATCTGCAAACCAGCGCCGACGGCGCTGTCACCAACTATCGCGACTGGGGCATCCCGTTGGGCCGGCGCTTCCGCGCGCTCAAGCTCTACTTTCTGCTGCGCTGCGAAGGGGCCGAGGGGTTGCGCGCTCGGCTTCGTCGCGACATTGCGAACGCTCACTGGCTAGCCACGCAGGTTGATGCAGCGCCTGAATGGCGTCGATTAGCGCCGGTATCGTTACAGACGGTCTGCGTCCGCCATGAACCGCCGGGCCTGAGTGGTGAAGATCTCGACCGCCATACCCTGCGCTGGGTCGGCGCGATTAATGCCAGCGGTGCGGCATACCTGACCCCTGCGATCCTCGATGGACGCTGGATGGTGCGCATCAGCATTGGCGCCGAGCTAACCGAGCACACCGATGTGGCTGTGCTGTGGGAACTGATGCAAGCCGCAGCAGAGAAGGAGTAGGGAGTGGCACGTTTGCCACTCCCTGTCTTGCTATTTCCCGACCCGGCTCCGCCACGCGTTCAGATCGTAGACGGCCAGCGCATTGGTGAAGACCTCGACTGTCTTGTCGTCTATGGTTGTCACCGAGACGAAATAGGGTACCCCATCGGCCACCCACGCCATGGTCACCAGGCCGGGGTCGATCACCTTCACCCCACGCGCACCGCGCAACAGATAGGGCTTCACCCGATCACTCCCCGCCACCGGCTGGTTCTGCTCCCACACGGTGCGGGCCGGCGCGCCGCCGCCGATGGTGATGGTCACTGTGCCGCCGCGCGGACGGATAGCGACCAGAAAGCCTTGCTCATCGGCCACCGGCGCTGGTTCGGGCAAGACATCGTATTCATCGGCAAAGGTAGGTGGGAGTAGGTATTGCACTTGCACCGGCGCACCGGCAGGGGCCAGCGTTGGTTCGGGAATGAAGGACTGGCCGCAGCCGGCGAGGATCACGATAAGCGTTAGCAAGAACATTCGTTGGCGCATACAACGTCATTCTAGTTTTGGGCAAGAGAACGAGACTGGCGGCAGTGAGCCTGCCGCCGGTCATGATACCGCAATGCGATATGAGGCCGAGCATGCGATTGGGGCGAGAGGGGTTAACACGTGCTTAAGATCTATTGACTATTAGCGCTGAAATGGGGGATTGCTTCGGGCGCTGCGCGCCCTCGCAATGACAGATGGGCTACGCCCGATCTCCCCTTATCATTGCGAGCCGAGCGGAGCGCGGCGAAGCCATCTCCTTCGCGCACGGGTTGCACCCATTCAGGCATGCCTTCCGCTGAAGTGGGGGATTGCTTCGGGCGCTACGCGCCCTCGCAATGACAGATGGGCAGTACCCCCGTAATGACAGCAAGGACAGGACAAACCATGCCACACGCAAACGAGCGCCGGGCACTTAGTGCGGCTAAGCGCGCTGTGTCCTCGGCGCTCGCTGCGATCAACGACACCCTACAAATGGATCGGCGCGCCATGCACTAAGGCATGCGCTGCCTCACCGATCGCTTCGTAGAGCGTCGGGTGGGCATGGATGGTCTGCATCATACTCTCACCGGTCGCCTCGTGACTGAGGGCAATCCCGCCTTCGGCAATCATCTCGGTCACCCGCGGGCCGATCATGTGAACGCCCAGGATTTCACCATATTGGGCATCGGCCACTAACTTCACAAAGCCAAAGCGGGTCTGCCCCAACACACGGGCCTTACCGTTGGCCGAGAAGGGGAACTTCCCTACTTTCACCTGATAGCCGCGTTCGCGGGCTTTGACTTCAGTCAGGCCGACGCTGGCGATTTCGGGATTACAGTAGGTGCAAGCAGCAATCTTACCGTAATCGAGCGGGGTGACGTGATGGCCGGCCATATGCTCGACGGCCAGAATGCCTTCGGCGCTGGCCTTGTGCGCCAGCCATGGCGTGTTGGCAGTGCAGTCGCCGATTGCGTAGACCCCCTCAGCGCTGGTGCGCAGGAAGCCGTCGGTCGCGATGAAGCCGCGGCTATTGACCTTGACCCCTACCTCTTCGAGACCGATGTTCTCGGTGTTGGGAGCGATACCGATCGAGACGAGAAGCTTCTCGACGGCAATCTGCTGCGGTTTGCCGGCGCTATCGAGCACCGTTACCACCACCTGCTCGCCACCAACATCAATGCTCTCGACCTTGGCGCCGGCCAGCGTCTTAATCCCACGGCGCTGGAAGGCTTTGGTTAACTCGGCGCTGACCTCTTCGTCTTCGTTGGGAACGATGCGCGGCAAGGCCTCGACAATCGTCACTTCGCTGCCAAACGAACGGAACATTGAGGCAAACTCAACCCCAATCGCACCGGCGCCAATCGCGAGAAAACTCGCCGGTACCGACTTCAGGTTGAGCATATCGGTCGAAGAGAGCACGCGCTCGCCGTCAAACGGCACGCCGGGGAAGGGCCGCGGGCGACCACCGGTGGCGACGATGATGTACTTGGCGGCAAGCACTCGCTCGCCACCTTCATTCAACTGCACATGCACTTGACCACGACCGATCAAGCGACCACGTCCGGCAACCACCTCGATCTTGTTCTTCTTCATCAAGAAGGCGACGCCGTCGGTGCTCTGCTTGACAACCGCGTCTTTGTGTTTCATCGCACCGGCCAGCTCGAAGACCACGTTTTCTACGGTAATCCCGAAGCGTTTTGCCTCTTTCACTTCTTCGAGCAGATCGGCGCTATGGAGCAACGCTTTGGTTGGGATGCAGCCGATATTCAGACACACGCCACCGAGCGCATTGACCTCGACAATCGCCGTCTTCATACCGAGTTGGGCAGCGCGAATGGCAGCAACATAGCCGCCCGGCCCTGATCCTAGCACGACCAGATCGTACACTTGCTCACTCACGGAAAAATCCTTTCGTTTCTGGCAACGGCGGCGCGAATCCGTCTCGCGCCGCTGACATCTTAACGTAGAGGCGCTAACGCAAAGGCGCAAAGTGTTACGATGAGTTTGGGATATGACCTATATATACCGACGGTATATTATAGATTACAGCACACCATGGCGTATAACTACGAGCTAAATGCAACGATGTCACATCCCTACAATCACGATGTAAGATGCAAGACCTCTAGTCAGGCGTCCACCGGCCATTTTCTACCTCAATGCTGGGCTGCACCGACATGCAAATGGGCATTGTAGCTTGAGCGCACTAGCGGGCCGCTCTCGACGTGACGGAAGCCACGCGCCAGCGCGTAAGCACGGAACTCGGCAAACTCGGCGGGAGTGACGTAGCGATGCACCGGCCAATAGCTCGCATCAGGCGCAAGATACTGGCCAATCGTCAACACATTGACATCGGCTTCACGCAGCCGGTTGATCACCTCGTACACCTCTTCGTTCGTCTCACCGGCGCCGACCATCATCCCACTCTTCGTGACCAAATGCGGACGAGCAGCGCGCGCCCGCGCCAAGAGTTCGATGCTCTGCTCAAACTTGGCCCGCGGGCGGAAACGGCGAAACAGCCGCGGCACCGTCTCGATATTGTGGTTGAGCACATCCGGCTCAGCGTCTAACACCATCGCTAGCGCGTCCCAATTGCCGTCGAAATCAGGGATGAGCACCTCAACCTTGCAATCGGGCACTTTTTGCCGGATCAGCTTAATCGTGCGGGCGAAGATATGCGCGCCGCCATCGGGCACATCATCGCGATTGACCGACGTGAGCACGGCAAACTTCAGCTTCAGATGGGCCACCGACTCGGCGACCCGCTCCGGTTCTTCCTCATCAATCGGCTTGGGTTTACCTTTTCCAATCGCACAGTAGCGGCAACCGCGCGTACAGATGTCGCCAAGAAGCAAAAAGGTAGCGGTGCGATGGTTCCAGCATTCACCAATATTAGGACAACGCGCTTCTTCGCATACCGTATGCAGGTTCTTCTCGCGCATAAGGCGCAGCACATCGTGATAGTTCACACCACCGGGCGCACGCGCCTTCAGCCATTCGGGTCGGCGGGGCCGGTTGGTCGTGGCCGAGGTGGGGTTCACCACACCTACTTCACTCAGCGGAATTAATTCTGACATTGGCACTCTCGCCTTCCAGTGATCGCCATAAATAGGCAATCAATGTCACGCTAGGTTAACTGCTATATTGTACTGCATAATCGATCGCTACGACAAAGCGTTCACCGGTCGCAGATCAAAAATCGCACATAGGGAGGCGATTAATCGGTCGGCTACCTCGGCCATCGGCGGCGCTTTACCGAGTTCTACCGCCAACGACGTTACACTACGATCACTGATTCCACAGGGCACAATCAGTTCAAACCCACTCAAGTCAGGATCAACATTCAAGGCTAAGCCGTGGGTTGTGACGCCACTCGCGCTCAGCTTCACACCAATCGCACAAATTTTGGCTGCGCCACCCCGCACCCACACACCGGTTAATCCATTGACGCGCTCACCGGTGAGGCCATAACCGGCTAACACGCGAATCACACTCTCTTCCAACCCGCGCACATAACGCCCAACATCGCTCCCGTGCTGCGAGAGTTTGAAGATCGGATAGGCAACGAGTTGGCCTGGCGCGTGGTACGTCACTTCACCACCACGATCGCTCTGGACAACAACGACCCCACGCGCAGCTAGCTCAGCCGGCGTCGCTACAATGTGTTCGGGGCGGGCTTTGTTACCCAATGTGATCGTCGGTGGATGTTCGAGCAGCAGGATGGTATCGCCGATCTGGCCGCTCGATCGTTGGCGGGCCAACCGGCGCTGCATCTCCCACGCGCTGGTGTAATCTATGTGGCCTAGATGGTAGACGGTCAACGTGCGCATCATCGTTGTAAACGCGAAGATATAGCGATACCTCTGCTTGAAGTATAGTACACCATCTATATTTGAACTGCGGCAGTAAATACCAAACTGATGGACTGCTGCACACCAAACTGCCATACGCCAGATGAACGTGTGGTAGGCTACCAGAGAGACGATTGACTGAATTGAGGTGATCTGTGACGCGAATATTTCTGCTGATCCTACTGGCCGGCAACCTGCTCAGCGCATGCAGCACAGCTACCGATGCCGCGGCGTTAGCTGTGCCGTCGTCTACCACAAGCGCCACTGCTATTGTCATACCGACCGCGACACCAACCGTAACTCCAACTGCGTTGCCAACCGCAAACGTTGCGCCAACATCAACACCAACTGCCACCCCTACCACCACCCCCACACCAACCTTATTACCAACCGCAACGCTGGCGCCAACACCACGCCCTACCGGCGATCGGACGCCGGTACGGCTCGTTATTCCGGCCATTAATCTCGACCGCCAGCTCTTCCCTGTCGGGCTTGATGCTAACAATATACCGGTTGTGCTCGATCACGAAGTCGGTTGGTACATCTACAGCGCCAAACCGGGGCAAGGCGAGAACATTGTGCTCTGGGGACATGTCTTGCGCTTCCACAAGGCGCCTCACGTTCCAGCTCCCTTCGCCGAGATCGAACGGTTGGCAATTGGCAGCGAAATCTTCCTCTACAGCGCCGACGGCAGCGTCTTCCGCTATGTGGTCACCCGCAAAGAGCGGGTTACCCCCGATCAAGTCGCTTACATTCTCCCCACCAACGACGAACGCCTGACGTTGGTGTCGTGCATTGGCGACCGCGTCATCGTTGATGGTAATGTCGAACTGACCCACCGTCTCATTACCATCGCAACGCCCGCTCCGTAAACCAACTGCCGAAGGACAAACACGACCGTGGTATACTATGCGATAGACCTCACTTGAAATGCAGAAGGTTTAACCCGTGGCAACAATTGGCATATCAGCAGCCTTAGAACAGTTTCACCCAAACGAACTGCTCGAACATTGCCGGCTCGCCGAACAATACGGTTTCCGCGGTGTGATGGCTGCCGACCATTTCCAACCGTGGGTACCGGCCCAGGGGCACAATGCCTTTGTCTACAGTTGGATGGGAGCATTGGGCGTTGTCACCAACCACCGCTTTGGGCCGGGTGTTACCTGTCCGTCATTCCGTACCCACCCCGCCGTCATTGCCCAAGCCGCCGCAACCCTTGGTGCAATGTTCCCCGGTCGGTTTTGGCTAGGGTTAGGGAGTGGGGAATTATTGAATGAAAATGTGGTCGGCGGTGTGTGGCCCGAACCGCTGGTCCGGTTTGAAATGCTGCAAGAGGCGACTGAGATTATTCAGAAGTTGCTCAGCGGTAAAGAAACTCGCTACCGCGGACGCTATTTTCAGATGAATAAGGTCCGGTTGTGGACTCTCCCCGAACAACCGGTACCGATTTATATCGCCGCAACCGGCCCACAAACCCTGCGCTGGGCCGGTAAGACGTGCGACGGGTTGATCACACCGGGCGCTGCTCCTGAAAAGTTGCGCCGCATTCTGGCCGATTTCGCCGCCGGCGCTCGTGAAGCCGGTAAAGACCCCAACAGCATGCCAAAATTGTTACAGTTGCACGTCTCGTGGGCACCGACTGACGAAGAGGCGTTGCAGAATGCACTGACCCAATGGCCAAACGGTGGGATGAACTTCCCCAAGCAGGACATTCGCTCACCGGAAGACTTCGCCGCGATGGCGAAACTGGTGCGGCCCGAAGATTTTCGTGGACGAGTGTTGATTTCGTCCGATCTCGATCAGCACCGCGCGCATATCCAGCAATTTATCGATCTCGGTTTTGACGAGATTTATATTCATAATGTTGGACGTAATCAGGTTGAATGGATTAAAGCTTTCGGCGAAGCTGTCTTGCCTAAACTACGCCCATGTTCAACCGCATCTTGATCGCAAATCGCGGCGAGATTGCCGTGCGGATCATTCGCGCTTGCCGCGAATTAGGGATTAGCCCGGTTGTGGTGTATTCCGAAGCCGATGCCCAGGCGCTCCACGTGCGCATGGCCGATGCTGCGGTGTTGATCGGACCACCACCCGCCGCCCAAAGCTATCTCCGCGCCGAAGCGATCGTTGAGGCTGCAGTGAAACTCAAGGCGGAGGCCATCCACCCCGGCTATGGCTTTTTGAGTGAAAGTGTGAAGTTGGCCGAACAGTGTGCCGCAGCAGGGATCACCTTTATCGGGCCACCCCCGCACGCCATCGCCGCGATGGGGGGAAAAGCTGAAGCACGCGCGTTGGCCCAGGCTGCCGGTGTGCCGGTTGTGCCCGGATATGACGGTGAAGATCAGAGTGACGAACGCCTGATTGCCGAGGCACGACGGATCGGACCGCCGCTGTTGATCAAAGCAAGTGCCGGTGGTGGTGGCAAAGGAATGCGCTCGGTTGGCGATCTCGCCGATGTGCCGGCGGCTATTGAAGGCGCCCGCCGTGAGGCACGGGCGGCTTTCGGCGACGACCGCCTGATCATTGAACGGCTTGTCCTGCGACCACGCCACGTCGAGATTCAAGTCTTGGCCGACCGCTACGGTAATGTCGTGCATCTCGGTGAACGTGATTGTTCAATTCAGCGCCGTCATCAGAAGGTCGTTGAAGAGGCACCCTCTCCTGCCCTGACCCCAGCACTCCGGGCTGCGATGGGCAATGCTGCCGTTGCCATCGCTCGCGCTGCCGGTTATATCAATGCCGGTACGGTTGAGTTTATTCTGGCGCCAAACGGCGAGTTCTACTTTTTGGAAATGAATACCCGGCTACAAGTGGAACATCCCGTAACCGAGCTTGTCTGCGGCTACGATCTCGTTCACTTGCAGATTGCGATTGCCGCCGGCGAGCACCTCCCCTTCCGCCAAGAAGATATTAGTGTGCGCGGCCACGCCATCGAAGTACGCTTGTACGCCGAAGACCCCCGCACCTTTTTGCCGGCAGTCGGTAAAGTGGCGCTGTTTGTCCCGCCTCAAGGGCCGGGCGTGCGCGTTGATGCCGGTCTGACCAGCGGTGATGAGGTGATGGTGCATTACGATCCGTTGCTGGCTAAGATTATTGTGTCCGGCGCCGACCGGCACCAAGCCGTAGCACGCTTACGCCGTGCGTTACGCGAGATGGCTGTACTCGGTCCGACCACCAATCTCCCACTCTTGCAAGCAATTGCCGAGCATCCCGCGTTCGCCGATGGCGCGACTCATACCGGCTTCCTGTCCGAACACGAAGGGATCGTGCCGCCATCCGGACCGCCCCCGCGTGAGGTCTTGATCGCCACGGCCATCCTCACCGTCACTGCCGAGCCACCGGCCCGTGATCCGCTGGCCGCAGTCTGGCGACTCGGCGGTGATACCATTCCGCTGACATTCACTGCGCACGGCGAACACCGGCTACGAGTGACGCCGCAGACCGTTGGGTGGCATGTAGCAGGCGATGATCATTGGCATTTCCATGTGACGTTGGTGCGGCGTGGCGATTACGAATTGGCTCTTGATATTGATGGTCAGCGGAGACAATTCTTCTTTGCACGAGCCAACGACGGTTGGCTGATCGGTTGGCGTGGCGAAGCGTATCATGTGCAACGACCGGCCCCGCTTACCGCCGACACGGTTATTCGCACCACCGACCAACATGCCGCGAGTTTTAATGCTCCGATGCCGGGTACCATCGTGCGGCTATACGTTGCCGTCGGCCAACAGGTGGGCGAGGGGCAACCCATCCTCGTTCTCGAAGCGATGAAAATGGAACATACCATTGTCGCACCCTACGCCGGCATTGTCCGCCGCTTGCCGTATCAGACTGGCGCAAGTGTTGCCGCCGGTGCTCACCTCGTCGATCTCGAACCGCTGCCGGCCAATGAGCAGCCGGATTGATCCATCATAGGTAAGCCGTATGTCAGCCGCACCGAAGAAACCACCAGCTCAATCAACTACGCCATCGAAACCGGCCAAACGTCGATCGATCGGTTGTAATCTCTGGCTCTTCATATTGGCAATGCTCGCTGTAAGCCTGCTTGGTCTTAGCTTCCTCCAACCGACTAAATTGACTATCGTACAAGAGTTTATCATCGGTATTCCACGCGGTGGTATTCGTGAAACCGTCGAAACCACGAGTGTCGACTCGTGTATTCGTGTTGCCGGTTCAAATGAATTGCTTTCTATTACTCGGACACGCCGTGTAACGACGTATAACAACGGTTCAGTGCTCGAATTAATCTTCAGCGACCCACCACTGCCGGCACAATGTAACTAAGGATGACCCCTTATGCTGTTGCGTGTGCAGTGTGATCCGCAACCGTTGCAATTACCACCTCTGACCCAGCCCCAGGTGACGTATGTTCACCTGGTGATTACCGCTGAAGGCGACCACACACTGCCGCTACACCTTGTGTTGGTCGCCGATGCTAGTCGCTCGATGCGCATCCCCATTGTCAACGAACACCAGTTTCGCGAGTTGGTGCGTAACGGCGGCGCTCACGAGGTCTTGGTCGATGGAGTACCGGTTTGGCAATTGGCAAATCCCCTAAGCTGTGAGGCACGCAGTCAATTTCCTAGTCCGATTGACTATACCGTGCGTGCATTACACAGTGTTGTTGAACGACTCGCTCCTGATGACCGGATGGCACTCATCGCCTGCGCTAGCGATGCGCTCGTCCTCGCACCAAGCACACCCGGCCACCGACGCACCGACTTGATCGGAGCGATTGCTCGCTTGCCCGTGCTACGGCTCGGCGAGAGCACCAATCTGGCCCAAGGGTTGCAACTAGCACTAGCCCAGTTTGTGGTCACCGATGAACCGGCAGTACGACGGGTGGTGTTACTTACCGATGGCTTCACGACGGATACCACCATGTGTACCACACTAGCCCGCGAAGCAGCAACCCACGGTATTACGATCAGCACGATCGGGCTTGGCAGTACATTTGAAGAAACGCTCCTCACGCAGATTGCCGATCTTAGTGGTGGTCGTGCCAGCTTTGGCCAAGAGGCCGGTCATATTCCGACGATTATCTCCGCCGAGTTGGAGCATGCGCGCCAGACCACTATCCACGCGCTGAGTCTGCACATGACGTTACCGCAGACGGTGACACTACGCCGGATCACCCGCCTCTCCCCAACCTTAAGTGTGCTTACGCCGGTAAGCACCGAACACGGACGGCGCCTGACCCTACACCTCGGCGATCTGCGCCGTGGCGACTCGGTGCGCTTGCTCTGCGAATTTCTCGTCGCACCCGGTACTGGGGGTAGCCAACGCCGGCTAGCCCGCCTGCGACTGAGGAGTGGACAACACGAACAACACCATGACCTCATCGCACATTATGATCCACGCGCCACGAATCCGCCACCGCCACTATTACCATTGATTACCCACGCTACCATTGCCCACCTCCACCAGCGCGCCACCCTCGCCCGCCAGCAAGGCGACTACGAAACTGCTGCTGTTCTGCTCCACCGGCTTGCGGCCCATCTCCGTCGCCTTGGAGAAACTGAACTAGCTACGCTAGCTCTGAATGAAGCTAGTACTTCTGTGCAAACACCACTTCCCAACTTGACAACTAAAATGTTAACCTACGCTACTCGCAGACTCGGAGAAGCGGCTGATTGATGGTACAATACCCTCAATCATTCGCTGTTGGTAGCATACAAGGAGTACATCTGTGGCTAAACAGTGGAATAGCCCGCCCTCAATGCGGATCGACCCGACCAAGACCTATCGCGTGACGATGGAGACAACGCGCGGGACGATTGAACTCGACCTCTACCCACAACATGCACCAATGACCGTCAACAATTTCGTCTTCCTCACCCGCGAAGGTTTTTACGATGGTCTCACCTTTCACCGCGTGATCAAGGATTTCGTCATCCAAGGCGGCGACCCGACCGGTCGTGGCAGTGGCGGTCCTGGCTATCGTTTTCCCGATGAGGTGAAAGGAAACCCACTCACTCACGAAGCCGGTGTCATCTCGATGGCAAACGCCGGCCCCAACACCAACGGTAGCCAATTTTTTATCACCCATACCCCTCAGCCACACCTCAACGGTCGCCATACCGTGTTTGGGCGAGTCGTGTCCGGGATGGAGGTGGTCTACGCCATTCAACAAGGCGACAAGATGACCAAGGTAACGGTGCGCGAATTATCGTAACCCACACCGCGCGGAGGGGCATGGCATTGCCATAACCCCACCGCCGTACTCAGGATGCCAGGAACGCCCCGCCGAGGTGCCCCCGCGGTGAATGCACCGACCACCCAAATGTGTAGACCTGAAACCGACGTTTTCCTCATCGCGCGGCGTGTGACAACAGTTCGCATCCATCGTCGGTAATCAACACCAAATCCTCGATCCGCACCCCGCCCCACTCCGGTAAATAGATCCCCGGTTCAACCGACGTGACCATCCCCACCTGCAACGGCGGGCTAGGCGGTGCATCAGGTGCCGTTATTCGCAGCCACGGTGCCTCGTGGATCGCCAAACCCACACCGTGGCCAAGACTATGGGCAATCCCACGACCATAACCGGCCGTCTCAATCACCTGACGCGCAATCGCATCGGCCTCAGACCACGGCAAGCCGGGCCGCAACGAACGGATCGCCGCCTGCTGCGCCTCCAACGTCGCTGCGTAGACGGCGCGGAACGTATCATCAGGCTGACCAAGTACAATAGTGCGCGTCAGATCGGCGTGATAACCGTTAAGTCGCGCTCCCATATCAATAATGATCGGCTGCCCCTCACCCAACCGATCATGGCCCGGCTCATGATGCGGACGAGCACTGTTACGACCGGCCGCCACAATAATCGGGAACGATGGCCCATCTGCGCCGAGATCGTGCAATGCCACCTCGATCCGCCACACTGCCTCGCGCTCGGTCATCTCCGGCGTCAACACCGGCAACACGGCGGCCAATGCTGCGTCGGTGATCGCCGCCGCACGTCGCAGAAGCTCGATCTCGCCGGCGTCTTTCACCATCCGCAACGCTTCCACTATATTCTCAGTTGCAACCAGTTCAACCGTCTTGCCCAACGCCTGTACAAACTGCTGGTACTCGGCCACCGTCATTGCGGCCGCCTCAAACCCTAGCCGGGTAAGGTTCAATTCCACCGCCAATTCAGCCACCAACTTCGGCATCGGCTTAAGTGCAGCACGCACTTCGCGTAGCGTAAACGCCGGCGCTTCCGCAGCCGCGCGCACCGTGTACCGGCCATCGGTCAACAAAAAGGCAGCCTCGGCACTAATCAGCAAAGCTCCGGCACTGCCGGTAAACCCACTGAGATAGCGTCGACTGGTCGGCGCAGTGAGTAAAATAGCCGGTAAATCACGCTCGGCGAGAGCTGCTCGTAACCGTTGTAACCGCTCGTGCATAAGAATATCCTTTCCGCTTTGCAAACGCATCGTCGCCCAGCTATGCTACCATATCGGCGCATATCCCACACTCAACTGCTGCTTCGCCTGCAGTCAGTGTTTAGTAACCTAGTTTGTATATCTTGACGCACCTGCTGTAGCTAATTAGGATACTATCAGCATCGCATCACCGGTGATCAGGGAGAACTTCATGAGTGACGCAGCAGCAAACCGAATCGCGACCGGTATTCCCGGCCTTGATGAAATTACCGGTGGCGGGTTAGTTCCTCACTATGCCTACCTCGTGCGTGGTGGTCCCGGCGCCGGAAAGACGACCCTCGGGTTACACTTTTTAGCGGCCGGAACTGCAACCGGTGATACCTCTCTCTTCATTAGTCTTGAAGAATCTGCTGCCAAAATTAGACGTAACGCCGCACAAATCGGGATTGATCTTTCACAGGTACACATTCTCGACCTCAGTCCTTCATCCGATTTCTTCGCCAAAACGGAAACTTACGATATCTTCTCGCCGGCTGAAGTTGAACGCGAACCACTGACCCGCCAAATTGTTGATACCATCCGCCAACTGCATCCCGCTCGCGTGTTTTTCGATCCGATCACCCAGTTTCGCTATCTTACCCCTGATATTTTTCAATTTCGCAAACAGGTTATCTCGTTTTTACGCTTTCTAGCCGAACAACAGACAACGGTTCTCTTTTCAGCAGAAAATAGTGCTGCGTTTCCCGACGATGATCTGCAATATATCGTCGATGGCATTATCAATCTCGAAACGACACCATACGGTCGCTATCTTCACGTCACTAAAATGCGTGGCTCGTCGTTTATCAGCGGTCGTCACACGATGCGCCTTACCAATCGCGGATTGCAAGTCTTCCCCCGCCTCATCCCGACGACGCTGATCGCCGGGCATTCTTTTGCGCCGCTTGCCTCTGGTGTACCCGAGCTTGACGAACTCCTCAACGGTGGTATCGAACGCGGCACAATTACGATTCTCTCCGGTCCATCGGGTGTGGGCAAAACGACGCTCGGGTTTCAGTTTATGAAAGAGGCGGCTAGCCGTGGTGATCGATCAATTGTGTTCTCATTTGAGGAAGAAATCGAGATAATGATGCAGCGTTGCGAGTCGGTCAATATCCCGGTTCGGGCAATGCGGGCCAATAATATGCTGCGGATCGAAAAGATCGAGCCGTTACAATATAACCCTGATGAGTTCGCACAACACGTTCGCCGCGTTGTCGAAAACGACCGAGCTACGGTCATTATGATCGATAGTATGAACGGCTATCGCCTCTGCATGCAAGGGGAAGATCTGCTCAGTCATTTACACGCTTTGTGTAAGTTTTTACAAAGTCGTGGTGTGACGGTATTGCTCATTATGGAGACGAGCAGTATTGTCGGTGATTTTGAAATTTCAGATATTGGTGCCAGTTATCTTGGTGACAACATCATCTTCTTGCGCTTTTTGGAGATAGACGGTGAACTACGAAAAGCGATTGGCGTACTTAAAAAGCGCCTCGGTGATTTTGAGAAGACTCTCCGCGAATTTGCTATCTCGCGCTACGGGATTAAAGTCGGGAAACCATTAACCAAACTACGCGGTATTTTGCGCGGGATACCGGTGTGGGTTGATGAAGAATAGCAGTAATCCTACAAACCGCCTGAAAGGAGTGCGTATGGCCGGCGATACGATCTTGCTGTTACTCACCAACTCCACCAACCGGCAACTTCTAGAAACATGGTTGGGCCACCACTATTCGATTATCGTCGGCAATGACAAAACAGCTTTGCACCAACCGTTTCAACTGTGTATTATCGATGGCCCCACCCTCAACCGGTACGAAGCCGATATCCACGAACGTCGCGCAACTGCCCACCCCATCTTTCTACCATTCTTACTTGTGACCACGCGGCGCGATGTTCACTTGTATACCCGTCATCTCTGGCAGACGGTTGACGAGTTAGTGATTAGTCCAATCGAGAAAGCAGAATTGCACGCACGGATCGAGATCCTCTTGCGCGCACGCCGGCTGGCGCTCGAAGTGAACCGTCTTCAGCAGGCGATGCTATCGAGTTCCCAAACGTGGTTACAGTTGGCCGTCAACGCATCCCAAATTGGCTTGTGGGAATGGGATCTGGAAACAAACCGTGTCTTCTTTTCACCAGAATGGAAAGCACAGCTTGGCTATGCCGCCGATGAGCTGAGCGATTCCTTCGCTGTTTGGGAAGAGCGCCTCCACCCCGATGATCGTGAGCGCTGCCTCCGCACCTTGCATCAATATCTCGAGCGGCCATGGCCGAACTTTACCCTCGAATTCCGCTTGCGCCATAAAGATGGGAGCTACCGTTGGATCCGCTCACAAGCTTCCCTCATCTACGATGAATCCGGTCGCTCAACCCATATGCTCGGTGCTCACCTTGATCTGACCGAACGTAAGCAGCTCGAAGAGGAACGGCAACATCTCACCGAACAACTCATTCAGTCGCAAAAGCTCGAGGCAATCGGGACACTGACCGGTGGCATTGCGCACGACCTCAACAATTTGTTGGTGCCGATTATTGGTTTTGCCGAACTCGGCATGGTAACCGTTCCTCCGACGAGTGAGCTATACACCGATTTCGACCAGATCCGGGCGGCAGGTATTCGGGCTACTGCCCTGACGCGGCAGATTTTAGCCTTTAGCCGCCGGCAACGACTCGAACCAAAACCGGTCAATCTCAACCAGGTAATTGATGAGTTCGTCGGTATTTTGCGCCGCTTGATCGGCGAACGTATTACCATCCATTTACAGCTCGCGCCCACGTTGCCGTTGACCCAGATCGATCCCGGCCAACTCGAACAGGTATTACTTAATCTGGTTATTAACGCTCGTGATGCAATCGAGGGCTACGGTATGATCACTATCTCAACGACATCGGTTACAATTCCGCCTTCCCAATCAGAGCACATAGCCAGACTCCTTCCTGGCGAGTATATCGTCCTCCAGGTACACGATACCGGCTGTGGGATTGATCCGGAGATGTTACCTCGGATTTTCGAGCCATTCTTTACAACGAAACCACAGGGAAAAGGGACCGGCCTCGGTTTAGCTACCGTCTTTGCCATCGTCAAGCAATATGGTGGTCATATCGATGTACAAAGTGTGCCTCAGCAAGGGACAACGTTTACTATCTACCTACCAATACTCACCGATTCAACCCCGGTTGGTGAATCACCATTGCCATCCTCAGATATAGCCTTGACCGGGCACGAAACGGTGCTCGTCGTTGATGACGAACCGTCCGTACTCTACCTCATCACCAGTGCATTACGTTTGTATGGATATCGGGTATTAGAAGCTACTGATCCGCAGCACGGGATCAGTCTCGCCGTAGATCGTGAGCAGCCTATCGACCTCTTAATTGCCGACGTAATGTTACCGAGAATGACCGGTGACGAGCTATACCGCCATCTGGCCGCCCAACAACCCAACCTACGTGTCCTGTTCATCTCGGCCCAGACGGATGACTCATGGACACTGCCACCCAATGCCCCGCTGTTGATCAAACCCTTTACCCTGAACCAATTACTTCAGAAAGTACGTGCCGCACTCATGGTAACGGTGTAATCAGTAACGGTTCGAGCCGGCCCTGTTGCCACCGCCCGATTACCTCAACCGAACCATAGCGCACTAAACCACTCTGCTCCAAACGTTCGAGCAGCGGTTCATCGCGCTCGCCGTACAACACCTTAATTTGGCGCGCAGTCGATACCGGTACGCCACCGGGACCAATCGCATCTACCAACAAACTGGTGCCACTCGCGACAATTAGGGTGGCCTGTACGCGCACGATTATGCCCTCATAACGGTTATCACGTAACAGTGCTGCCAAATCGACCGTCTCCGGTTCAAAGGCTTGCAAACGTGGTGATTCCAACGCATACGACCACGCTCCGCCCGGTCCGTACCGGCCGGCAGATAGCCACCTGCCTTGCGCAACTACGAAGCCGTACTGAACACTACCGACGGTACGTAGCACTACTTCGTCTGATGGATCGATAGCGCCGAGCCACACCTGCTGAGGAGGCGTATCGAGTGGCAGCGGACGATCCGCGCTCACAGTCAAGCTGTTGACTAAGCGGGATCCTTGCTCATCGCGGTATAAGATGGCGATGACCTGCTGCGCGCCATGCGTCGCCGGTTCGGTGATGTCAACCGGCAATGGCAACCGTTGCCTCGCCGTGCATCCGCTGCATACCCAGATGAGACCGATCACAAAGAAAGCGAACAAATGTTTGCTCATACGCTCTTTATTGTACCACATGCAGGTGTTACGGGCTTCAAATACGCTCATGACAGCCGTCAGACAGGCCAATGATAGGTTTTGACAGTTGTTTTAAGTCTACTTTACGGCAAGCCGTGGTATGGTAGAAAGCGATGGGCTACCACGTGCTAGCCCACTTTCATAGTACCCGACCAAGTGAGAACGATAGCGAAAATGAATACGGTCTCAGATGAAGGGAGGAGTCCTCGTATGGGGACCAAGAATTCTCGTCTACAAGGTTTTTACCAACTGAATCCATTCGAGCGCCTACAGATGGTTAAATCATTTGATGGGTTAGTTGACGAAGACCTGCGTGCACTCCACGGTGGTCAGGGTGGCGCTCTGACCCTCGAGCGCGCCGACAAAATGATCGAAAATGTCGTTGGCACGTATAATCTGCCTCTCGGCATTGCGACCAACTTCCGCATCAACGGACGCGACTA
The DNA here is from genome assembly GCF_056331925.1 of Chloroflexus sp. NCBI lineage: Bacteria > Bacillati > Chloroflexota > Chloroflexia > Chloroflexales > Chloroflexaceae > Chloroflexus > Chloroflexus sp. The sequence goes on along the minus strand of NZ_JBWGQH010000019.1, from coordinate 66,380 downwards.
TTTGATACCGATGGTGGTAGAAGAGCCGTCAATTGTCGCCGGCGCGAGCTACGCCGCCCGTATGGTGCGCGATGGTGGTGGGTTCGAGACCAGCAGCACCGAACCGTTAATGATCGGGCAAGTGCAGTTGGTCAATATCACCGACCCCGAACAGGCTCGTGCGACCATCCTTGCCCGCAAGGACGAGATTTTGGCGCTGGCCAACGCGCAGAGCCGATCGCTGGTTGCGCTTGGTGGCGGTGCGCGCGATGTTGAAGTACGCTTCTTCCCCACCAGCCCGATGGGTCCGATGTTGGTCGTCCACCTTATCGTTGATTGCCGCGACGCAATGGGCGCCAACGCAGTGAACACGATGGCCGAAGCGGTAGCACCGCTATTAGCCGACATGACCGGCGGTAAGGTCTATCTACGCATCCTCTCGAATTTGACCGATCGGCGGTTGGCCCGTGCCCGCTGCGTCGTACCGGCGGCCTCCTTGGCCCGCGATGGTCTCAGTGGCGAGGAGGTGGTGGAAGGCATTCTCTGGGCCTACGCCTTTGCAGCAGTTGACCCATACCGGGCTGCAACCCACAATAAAGGCATTATGAACGGTATCGATCCGATCCTGGTTGCTACCGGTAACGACTGGCGTGCAGTGGAAGCCGGTGCGCATGCCTACGCCAGCCGTAACGGTCGTTACACCTCGCTCTCGCACTGGGAGCGTGATGAGAAGGGAAATCTGGTCGGCACCCTCGAAATGCCACTCTCGGTTGGTATTGTCGGCGGTGCAACTAAAGTGCATCCCACGGCCCAAGCGGCGTTGAAGTTGCTTGGAGTACGTAGCGCCAACGAGCTGGCTGAAGTGTGTGTCGCTGCCGGCTTGGCCAATAACCTCGCAGCAATGCGAGCATTGGCGTGTGAGGGTATTCAGCAGGGCCATATGAGCTTGCATGCCCGTCAAATTGCACTGGCTGCCGGTGCCACCGGTACGTTGGTCGATGAAGTCGCGCGCCGGATGGTTGCCGAGCGCAATATCAAGCCAGCACGCGCCGAAGAGATTATTGCCGAACTCGAAGGACGGCAACACACCGGCAATCCCGCCAACAACTGATCTTACTGCCTCTGGCGGCCTGTTTGCTGCTGAAGCAGGCCGCCGTTCACTGTCACTGTTGACAGACTAGCGCGCAATGTCGATTGCCGCACGGGGGTGGTGTTTATTTGCTCAACCAAGCTAACCCTGCGGTATCGCTCATGATCCACTCGCCACCGTGTTGGCGAGGATAGGTGCTGCTTTCTTGCACTCCTGGAGCGCCCAATTCTAACCTTAGGAGCATTGGTCATGATGAAACCCAACCAACCTACCGGCATTATCGGCTATGGCGTGTACATCCCACGTTACCGGATCGCAGCGCGCGAAATTGCTCGGATCTGGACAGACGGTCAGAATGGCGTCCCCGTGGAGGCAAAGAGCGTTCCCGGCCCCGATGAAGACACGATTACGATGGCAATTGAAGCGGCGCGTAATGCGCTGGCGCGCGCCGACATTCCGGCTAGCGCACTCGGTGCGGTCTGGATCGGGAGCGAAAGCCATCCCTACAGCGTGAAACCATCGGGGACGGTAGTAGCCGACGCACTCGGCGCCGGGCCATGGGTGAGCGCCGCCGACTGGGAATTCGCATGTAAGGCCGGCTCCGAAGCGCTGACCGCGGCGATGGCACTGGTCGGCAGTGGGATGCAGCGCTACGCCCTGGCGATCGGCGCCGACACTGCCCAGGGTCGTCCCGGTGATGCGCTGGAATACACTGCTTCCGCCGGCGCAGCAGCGTTGATCGTTGGCCCTGCTACCGAAGCGTTGGCGACCATCGATGCAACCGTTTCGTATGTCACCGATACCCCTGACTTCTACCGCCGTGCCGACCGACCGTACCCGGTACACGGCAACCGCTTCACCGGCGAGCCGGCGTACTTCCACCAGATTCAATCGGCAGCCTCTGAATTATTACGTCAACTCAACCGCACTGCTGCCGACTTTACCTATGCCGTCTTCCATCAACCGAACGCGAAATTTCCACAGACGGTTGCCAAACGACTTGGCTTCACCGATGCCCAAATCGCGCCGGGATTGCTCAGCCCACAGATCGGCAATACCTATTCGGGCGCCGCACTGCTCGGCCTGTGTGCCATTCTCGATGTCGCCAAACCGGGCGATACCATTTTCGTAACGAGCTACGGTAGTGGGGCCGGTTCCGACGCTTATGCGCTCACCGTTACCGAAGCGATTGTGGAGCGACGCGAGCGAGCGCCATTGACGGCAGCGTACCTCGCCCGTAAGGTGATGATCGATTACGCAGTGTATGCGAAATGGCGCGGTAAGTTGGTGATGGGCTAGGGAACGTTCGCGGTGGTTGATGCGTAAATGCAACATCGCGTATTACGCCGGCAATACCATCCGTCCGATAACGTTGTGGTGCGAGAAAACAACCATCCATCGAGGAGTCGTTATGACGAACGTCTATATTGCAGGTATGGGAGCGACTGCGGTTGGCGAGCACTACCGGCGCAGCCTCGCCGATCTCGTCAGTGAAGCAGCTCGTGCCGCACTATCCAGCGCACCGGGATTCGCTCCCCATCAGATCGGTGCCCTCTATGTCGGCAGTGCCTACAGTGAAGAGCTGTATGGGCAGAGCCAACTCGGCGCATATCTCGCCGGTGTACTGGGCCTCTCCACCTCCATCCCCGCACTCCGCGTCGAAGCTGCCGGCGCGAGTGGCGGATTAGCCCTCTACCAGGCAATCCAAGCAGTACAACACGGCGTGCCCTTAGCACTAGTCATCGGTGTCGAAAAGGTCACCGATCAGCTCGAAGACGATATCGAGGCCGCACAAGCAATGGCAAGCGACGGCGATGAAGAGGCGTTACACGGCATCACCTTGACGGCACAGTGGGCAATGCTGATGCGTCGCTACATGTACGAATACGGCTATAGCGCTGAAGCGTTCGCGCCGTTCCCGATCAATGCCCATGCCAACGGCGCCCAAAATCCGCTTGCCCTTTACCGTTTTCCCATTGACCCTAACAAATATCGCAAAGCGGCGATGGTTGCATCACCGATCAACCTGCTCGATTGCAGTACCCTTGCCGATGGCGCAGCAGCCCTTCTGATCGTGAACGAGACGTTGGCCCGCGAATTAACCGGGCCATGCATTCGTATTGCCGGGTCGGCTGTTGCTACCGACACGGTTGCCCTTCATCGCCGACGTAACCCGCTCGAACTAACCGCCGCGCGGGCCAGTGCGCACATTGCCCTTGCTCGTGCTCATCTCAGTGTGGGTGAGGTGGATGTGTGGGAACTCAGCGACCCGCATGGGATTGCAGCGACTCTTGCGCTCGAAGCGATTGGGTGCTACGAACCAGGTACAACCCCACGCCACGCCGCCGAAGGAGCGATTACACCGACTGGTAAGACACCCATTGCCACGGCCGGCGGCTATAAAGCGCGCGGTGACGTAGGTGGAGCAAATGGAATCTATCAGGTGATCGAGCTTGCCCATCAACTCTGTGGTACGGCCGGAGCGACCCAAGTTGCTGATGCACGGGTTGGGTTAGCTCAAACACTCGGTGGCATCGGGGCGACGGTAGTGAGCCATGTCCTGATTCGCGAATCGTAAGTGTACCCCTTTACGGCGGTAGTTGCGTGCTGTACAATAAGGCTGCTCCCGCCTGTGTCTATATTGAAGGAGTACACGTATGTTTCAGGAAATGGTCAATGGCAGTATCGCCGTCCTAACCAAACCGTCGGCCCAAACGTTCGAACAGCATGAGCGAGATAATCTGGTCTGGGCGTTGATCTACGCGGTTATTGCCAGCATGATCAACGGTATCCTGGCGGCGATAACATGGCCCCTCCGTGTGGGAGGCATTCGCGCGCAACTTGAGGCACAAGGACTGGCAAGCGACGTTATCGATGCAACGCTCGCCCAACAAGGGAATGTTATCAGTCTTGTGCTTGGTGGTATTTTTGGTACTATCATCGGCTCGTTAGTTGTTTGGGGCCTGATCTACCTGCTCGGACGAGCCTTTGGTGGTACTGGCAACTTTGGCGAGCTGGCGTGGGACATTTCGCTCTTTTCGTCACCTTTAGCAGTAGGGCAGGCGATCGCGAATGCAATCCCCTTCATTGGTTTCATCATTTCGCTCGGTCTTACGGTATACGGCGTCTATTTGACGTACTTAGCTATTCAGTCGGGCATGAATCTGCCCGCCCAGAAAGCTCTCTACGTTGCCATTATTTTGTTCGTCATCGGTATCATATTTACTTGTGTGACGACAGGATTATTAGCCGTCGTTACGATCTTGAGTGGGGGTTTTGCGCCATGAATATTGCACGACACTGGCGAGAACGCATAAGCCGTTACCGACTGGAAGGACAACGCCATCGCCATACCGGCGAAGTGCGCTTTCCAGCCCAACCGCCGACCCTTGATGAAGACCCTAACGATTGGGAGCCATATCAGTTAAGCGGGCGCGGGGAGATTTATAGCTTCAGCGTGATCCGCCAAGCGCCTTCGGGATACGAAAGCCTCGGTATCTATCCGGTGGCTCTGGTGCGGTTAGAAGAAGGCCCTCTGGTGACGGCACAATTAACCGACTGTGACGAAGCCGACCTCGCCATCGGGATGCCGGTCGAGATGGTCACCCGCCGGCTGATGGATACCGGCGAGGACGGGGTACTGGTATACGGTTATAAATTCCGCCCCTGCTTACGCTCATCCTAGCACTGCGTGATCGTATAGCGCTGCACAACTGTGCGGCGCTTCGACGGTTTTACGGGCCGACCACCATCGGGTAACCGGCTGCGGCCCATGCCCGCATTCCACCGGCAACGTTGATCGCCTCAAATTCATGCGATCGCAACAGATCACACGCTGCCGCACTCCGATTCCCCGACCGACAGATGCAAACAATCGGTTTGTCGGTCGGTAGTTCGCTCAAACGCTGTTCCAACTCTTGGAGCGGGATAAGCGTTGATTGGGCGATCCGGCCATCTTGGACAAATTCCTGCGGCGTGCGCACATCGAGAAGGAAGAAGTTTTCTTGCCGGTCTAGCATTGTTTTCAAGCGGGCAACGTTGATCTCAGCCGGCAACTTTGTGGCCGGCGATGTGGTTGTTGCCGCTGTGCCACAAGCAGTGAGGATAATGGTTGTCATCAGCAAGAGAGCTAATACAAAGCGTTGCATAGTTGTTATCCTTATTCTCAAGGGCGATTGGGCAGGAACACAACGAAGCTGTGTCCCTACCCACTGCCAGAGGCCATCCCCCAACGACAACAGAGAGTCTATCAATCTCGGCACCCCAACGCCAGCATCGCCGTGTGCGTTGTCAGGTGGATGTGATCTTGCCCGATCTTATCGAGCAATTCCGACTGCTTGAGCCGATCCATAACCGGTCCTTTAATATCGGCCAGATGAAACTCGACACCGGCATCGCGCAGACTATCGATTAAGCTATCGAGCGTATGCAAAGCGCTCGAGTCGATGAAATTAATGGCCGAACCGATCAATACCAAATGCTTCACCTCAGGTCGTTCAGCCACAATCTGCAATAACGCCTGCTCGAGATAGCGTGTATTGGCGAAATAGAGGCTCTCATCAACGCGGACGGCCACTACGTGTGGCCATGTCTTGACCGGATGACGCGCGACATTGCGGTAGACTTCACTATCCCCCAGCCGACCAACGATGGCGATATGCGGACGACTCGTGCGCCAGAGGTAGAGGACTAACGCCGAAGCGACGCCGGCAAAGATACCGGTCTCAATCCCAAGAGCCAGCACCGCCACAAACGTAATAAGCCACGTAAAGGCATCCCCGTGATTAGTGCGCCAGATCCGCTGCGGCTCGTGCAGATCAACCAGCCCGATGACTGCTACGATCACGGTCGCGGCTAACACTGCCTGCGGTAGGTAGTAAAAGACCGGAGTAAAGAAGAGCAGAATCAGTGCAATCATGGCGGCAGTGATCAACGATGCCAAACCGGTGATCGCACCGGCCTGAGCATTGACCACTGAGCGCGCAAAACCACCCGTCACCGGATAACCGCTGAAGAAGCTGGCCGCAATATTGGCAGCCCCAAGCGCAACCAACTCCTGATCGGGATCAATTGCCTGGCGACGCTTACTGGCCAATGCCTTAGCGACGGCTATTGACTCAACCACACTGACCAACACAATTGTGAGGGCTGTCGGCAGTAAGGCTTGCGCGTCGGCCATAGTTAGGGCCGGTGAGCTAATCGGCGATAGACCGGGAGGGATCGTGCCTACAACCGCGACACCGGCAATTTGATCGAGGCGGAATATTTGCGCCACGAGAATACCAAGAATCACCGCCAACAGTGGCGCACCACTCACGATCAAGGTGACAGCTAACGGTGATAAGCCAGCCCGTCGCAATAACGGACGCAGCCCCTGCCGAAAGAAGAGTAACAAACCAATACTTGCCAAACCGATCGCCAACGTGGCAACATTGGTCTGGCTCAGACCGGCGATTGCTTGCGCGATTGTTTCGTGGAAATGTTCACCACCGATCCGATAGCCGAGAATATATTTCAACTGGCCGACGGCAATGATTAAGGCCGAGGCACTGGTAAAGGCCGCCAATACGGGGTGCGAGATGAAATTGAGAATCACACCCAGCCGCAGCACGCCAAGCAGCAGCTTGATCGCGCCAACCATAAAGGCTAGCAAAAGTACCAACTGAAAATAGCGCTCAGTACCCGGTACAGCCAACGCACTCACCCCGTTGAATACGAGGAGTGACGTAATTGCGACCGGACCTACCGAAAGTTGACCTGAGGTACCGAGGAGGGCGTAGACAATCAGTGGCGCGACCGATGCGTACAGACCAACCTGCGGTGGAAGACCGGCTAACTGTGCGTAAGCCATGCTCTGCGGAATGAGCATAATGGCGGTAACGATCCCCGCCACTATGTCGCTCGGCAGATGCTCGAGCCGATAGGTACGTAACCAGTTCAGGAATGGCAGGTAGCGTGTAATCATCACTAGCAACGCTGCCTGCACTCCCGGTTGGCGCGCAGAAACGGGTATCATACCCTCTCCCTTTACCCCTGCATGCTGCTCCGCTCAAAGAAATCGTCGGCGCAGAACTCAAAGGTTGCCATTGCATCGTCATCGTAGCCGGCGGCGCGTAGTTCGGCCTCGGCCTGTTCGCGCGTCCAACCCTGATGCACGATCCGATAGAGCATCCAAATCAGACCGACGCGGGTGGCACTGCGGCAATGAAACACCAGCTTGCCGGTTTCCGGAGCTTCGACAATCCGAGCAAACTCGGCCAGATGCTCCGGCTCCAGTTCGTAGGCTGGCCATGGTGCGTGAATGTAGTGTAAACCGGCAGCACGAGCGTTAGCTGCTTGCACGGCTGCCCGTTCGGGATCACTGCGAATATTCAAGACGGTTTTGTAACCCGCCGCCACAAAGCGTTGCCAGTCTTCTGGCTGTGGCTGCGCTGCCAGCAATACCCGATCGGTAACAGCATAGCTGCGCAGCGGTGCGATCTCGGTTTGGTGCTGCAAGGCATTGCAAAGTTGATTCTGCATAGGTTTTGATTCTCCCGTACATCGCAACGCTCTGCCCAACCGGGTAGAGCGCTGCGATTCGCTTACTGACGATGAACCGGATAGCCGGACCGCTGCCACGCGATCATCCCACCAACCACATTCGTCACGTTGGTGAAGCCGTGGCGTTGGAGCATTTCACAAGCCACCTGGCTGCGATTACCCGACCGGCAAATGCACACAATTGGTTGATCTTTCGGCAATTCGTTCATGCGCGTTGCCAACATTGGCAGCGGCAGCAAACGTGCGCCGGCCACATGCCCATCGTAGGCAAACTCTTCCGGCTGGCGCACATCAACCAGCACGATCGGTTCACGTGAGTCCAATTTCGCTTTTAACTCTTGCACCGTCATGGTGCCAATTTGGTTAGTTTGTGTCTCACGCGGATTGCGAAACAGTTGTCGAAACATAGTATCATTATCCTTTTACAAGAAAGGACGGCGCGCTCTTTGTTGCTCCCTGATCGCGCCGTCGTCGATCAACCTTACTATTGGGTCTATGTCGGCTCTTTTTAAATGAACAACGTCACTTTCGAGCGAGCAGCATCGCCAAGGAACGTTGCGACACCGCCGGTCTCCAAGCCTTCAACCAGCTCTTCATCCTTGATACCGAGTAATTCGCGCGACATGTCGCAGACGACCATGCGCACGCCCAATTCACGAGCCATCGCAAACAATTCTTCCGGCGACGCAACATCGTGCTTCTTCATCAGGTTGCGGATGATCTGCGCACCGGCCCCGAAGAAGTTCATCTGCGATAGACCCAGCTCACCTAGCTTGCCAGGGAGCATTGCCGTGAAGCCTTGCTCAAGCAGGTTCTTTCCGCTAAAGACCTTCTGTTTCTTAACTGCACTGATGCCCCAGAAGGTGAAGAACATACTCACTTCGAGACCCATCGAGGCAGCACCGGTGGCGATGATGAACGCAGCAATTGCCTTGTCCAAATCGCCGGAGAAGACGACCATTGCCAGCCGATCTTCAATCCCCTGCGCTGGTGATTGCTCAAGTGCAGCGACGCGTTGCTCAAGTTCGGCGATCCGGGCGAGCAGGGCTTGCGTATCAACAATTTCCGTCATCGGTGTTGTCATTGCTTTTCCTTCCTTACGTTGTTGTTTCACCTGCCGGAGCAACTCGATCCTAGGCCGTGCGACGCAGGTAGTGAATGTACAGCTCCTGTCCGTTCTCTTGCACCGTTTCCTGTGCAACCAGCTCAACGTTCTTGGCCGTCTTCACCCAACCCTGAAAATCGGCTACCGAACCACGGTCGGTCGATATTACCTGCAACACCTTACCGACCGGCAATTCGGCAATTGCCTTGCGGCTCTTGACCAACGGCATTGGGCACTTCGCCCCCTTAACATCGAGTGTTTGATCAAACTGTGGCATAAAGGTCTCCTCCTTGTATCCTTCGGCGGTAGCAGCTCAGACTACCGCCATCGCTAGCTCTATCCTATCACTTTTCGCCGGACAATGCACAGATATTCTTGCCCAATTCTAGTTCACTCGCTTTGCCATCGCAGGCTTCTACCAGACCGATGTTCACCCGCTTGATCTCAACGTATTCCGGTGGGAAAACCGGCAGGTGGCTGAGCACGAAGCTCGTGAACTCTTCCAGCGTGCGCGGCTTGAGGCTATCATTCTGTGCCAGTACCTGCTTGTACGGCGCAGCAAAGATACCGTTGCCGGCATCCTCCTCAAGGGTGCTGAAGTGGGCCGGTAGGATCATTGTGTCGTCGGTCAGATGACGTGGCAGCCACTCGAACATGCTGCGGTAGAGGATGGGCGTCCACGCTTCACCCTTGCCGCCGAGGTCGGGGCGACCAAACGAGCGCAAGAAGATACCGTCACCGGTGAACAGATAGCGACCGCCGTCCAGCGTCTCGGCAAGGAAGTTGACCTGACCGAGGGTGTGACCTGGATACCAGATTGTCGTGATCCGCACCTGACCGATCTGGAAGACCTGCCCATCACGCAACGGCTCATAGGCAATCACCGCCGGCAGCATATCGATGGGGTGGATGGCATCGTAGGGATGGATGTAGTACGGCGCACCGGTTTCCTTCGACAACGCAGGACCACCACTGATGTGGTCGGCATGGACGTGCGTGTCGAGAATGGTTGTCAACTTCGCACCAGCGCCTTCGATCAGCTCACGGTAGACATTGGTATGGCGGAGCGGGTCGATTAACGCGGCCTGCCCATCGCTGATAATTGCGAAGCTCAAGTCGCCACGGGCAGGGCGGGCAATCTGCACAATCCGACCCCAAGTGGCGCTCACCACATCGCGCACATCGTAATAGTTCCCCCAACCGATTGTCCCGTCTGTCACCGAGACGGCACGGTAGCCGTGATTATTCAGGATTTCAGCGACGTACTGCGACGAACCACCCTTGGCACAGATAACGATAACCTCTTCAACATCGTTTGGCATACGAGCCAACGCCGCCTCTTCGTCTTCAATAAAATCGTAGTAGGGCAGATTGAGGGTGCGCAGCGTCGCATGCCCCTCGATCGGCATACGCTTGAACTCGTCCTCGTTACGCACGTCGAGAATGAACAACGGTTGTGCGCTCAACAAGCGGGCATACAGTTCGCGGGGAGAAATTTCAGTAACAGTCGATTGATCCTGCGTGAACGTCATTGCTTATCAACCCTTTCTGCATTTTTTGTGAACCACAGCACTAATTTCAGGTTCGCTTGTAGCATACACCGCAAGCGTTAGAGTCATACGAGGGTTTTGTAAGGGTTTGGTAAGGAAAAGAGGTATTTCGCAATGACCTGTCAATAACGGCAAAATCAGGGTATACTGAACAGAAAGACCATTATTACGAAGGAGGTCATATGGTGCGGCCAATTGTGCCTTTAACCGATAAATTCATCAACGAGTTGGTTCGCCCACGCGGTCCGGCCAATGTTCCGGCTGTGGGCAGTGAAGCCCCCGACTTTACCCTGCCCTATGCCCAATTTCTCAGCGGCCCGCCTGAAGACCGTGTAGAATACGGACGGACGATAACCCTGAGCGCACTGCGCGGCCGACCGGTGGTACTGAACCTGACCCGGATTTTCAGCGAGCGGGTCTTCTGCCCCAATTGCGCTCCTCACCTTGCCGCGCTCCGCACGCAGTACAGCGAATTTTCCCGCCGGAATGTGCATTTGCTGGTGGTCAGCAGCACCGATCTCGAAACTACCAGCTATGTCGCCGAGGTGTTACGCGCGCCTTTCCCCATTCTCAGCGATCCCGATTGGAAGGTCTTTACCGGTTACGGTATGGGCTCAGCATTCGGCGCCCCTCTCCCCGGGGTCTTCATTATTGACGCACAGGGTATCATTCGCTGGAGCTGGGTTGCACCGTTTTCGCCGATCTTCTCGCCTCCGCCTATCGAGGAGCTGACTGCTGTGCTTGATAGCATCGGGGCAACCCCAACCACAACTGCTTAGCTTCGCCAAAGACTACGACTATTCACGCCCGTATTCCGCTCACCGCTATATGGCAACAGGCGTCCATTCGCCCACACAGTTCGACCACGGTGCCGTTGGTGGTGAGCACGGGTTCCGTTGGTACCTGCTGATCGTGTACCGCAATGTGATCGACTACTCAATATCCATAGTTTGCAACGTAAACTCTGTACCTGTAGCAGTCGCCCTCAATATATCAACATTAAGTTCACGCACAGCAACAGTTTGATCAGCATTGAATCGTTCTCAACTGAACGTGCTTGAAGTTCCTTCCCTGAGATCGGACCTCGCACCGGATCGTTCGAGCATGTGGGCATCGAGAACTTTGTCAAGAACTGCTTTTACTTTGCGGATCGAAATAGCGACCTGTCACCGATTTTGATTGCAGATTGCTGGGGCAATCCATCAAGACCGAGCGTCACTTTGCACACATCTCAATATCGCTACGCCGTGTTCCCAGATGCATTGCACAAACAGCGAGTATAGCGCCATAGGTATGCGCTAATCAACAATACGGCTGATGTGATTTATTTACCAAAACGAAAAACACTTCCCCTGTCCGCTCCGAACTAGAATGCGGACACACATAAAGTGGAGCGAAGAAGGGAAAAATGTGGAGGCACGTAATGCAGTTCACGCAAGCTGTATCCGCCTCATAAAACCGGATCGACGATCACTCCCGCGAAACTCAAGCCTGCCCGATGAAAGCATTCCTGTGAGCGGTATTACTCTGAACAGAGCCAGCAGTATCGCTATGACTCTGTACAGTTACTGCTCACAGATGCCGCCGTTACAACCCCGCCGTACCTGCGGACTATCGGTTGATTAGCGGTATATACACGTCACGCCGATTACCGATGGTGAAACTCGTTGCATAGGATGTGGCCAGCGCATTGCCGGCTGCATCCTTCACACCAGTTGTTACCAATTGTTACAGTCATGTGATAAACGGCTGCCGGCACAAACCGTCAGCTTGGGCAAGGAAGGTAACTTGTACGTGCACAACCCAACCGGCACGATCGCGCTGCTCTTCCTCAACGCCGATAGCACCTACTGCACAATGAGCGCCACATTGAGCAGAATGATAACCGCCGTGATCACACCGGCAAGGATCGTCGTCACCCAATGATTGCGCAGACTGCCCATCAAACGGCGTTGGCCGGTAAACCAGACCAGCGGGATCAACGCAAAGGGTAGCGCAAAGCTTAGCGCTACCTGGCTCAACACCAGCGCTTTGGTCGGATCGATACCGAGCGCAATCACCAGCAAGGCCGGCGCCATCGTAATCACCCGCCGCAACCAGAGCGGTACTTCCCATTGTAAAAAGCCTTGCATAATCGCTTGACCGGCTAATGTACCCACCGCCGAAGAAGAAATCCCGGCCACCAGCAGGGCAATCCCAAAGATCAGGCTCGCCGCCGAACCGAGTAACGGCGTTAGACTCTGGTAAGCCCCTTCAATGGTGGCTACATCGTGGAAGCCATGACGATGAAAGGCCGTCGCGGCCATGATCAACATCGCCGCATTGACAAGACCGGCAATACTGAGGGCGATGGCAATATCGATTAACTCATAGCGGTAAATGGTGCGACGTTCGGCGTCGGTGCGGCCGATAATCCGCCGTTGGGTGAGCGCCGAGTGGAGAAAGATCGCATGTGGCATCACCGTCGCTCCGAGAATGCCTGCCGCAAGGAGCAAACTATCACTCCCGGCTAGTTGGGGAACAACGGCGTGAAAACTAACGTCAGCCCAATCAGGACGACCTAACACGAGTTCAGCCACATAACAACCGGCAACGACGGCCAGTAACGCTGTAATCACTACTTCCAGATGACGAAACCCACGGCGTTCCAAGCTGATGATCAACCACGTGATCACAGCCGTGAGCAAGCCACCCCAGAGCAGCGGTAAGCCAAACAGCAACTGAAAGCCGATTGCGGCCCCAATAAACTCGGCAAGATCGGTTGCCATGGCCGCCAGTTCGCTCACTCCCCACATGAGCCATACTACCGGCATAGGGAAGTGTTCACGGGCTAGTTCGGCTAAACTATGGCCGGTAGCGATGCCGATCTTCGCAGCGAGCGCTTGGATCAGCATGGCCGATAGGTTGCTGGCAACGACTACCCACAACAGCATCGTGCCGAACCGAGCACCTGCTTGCACGGCGGTAGCAATATTGCCCGGATCAATATACGCAATCGACGCCACAAAGGCCGGCCCCAGAAAGGGTAGTAGCCGGAGTAACGAGCGGTGACGAGGCTGCGGTACGGCCAGTGTATCGCTAGATTGGCTCGCGTAGGTGAGCGATTCCATATCGCTAAGCTCCCGGCAATCGGTTTTGCACACAGTGAGGTGATCACAAATCTATCTTTAGGATTACCTAAATTCTATATCGATTGTACCTCAACAAAGTTGATCAGTCAAGTATCATGTAATCAGAGGCCTAACTTTGTCATTGCGAGCCGCGCTGCGTGCGGCGAAGCAATCCCTTCCGAGCATGGAACGCACCCTCTGAAGTGCGGCAGTTTCACTGTCGCATCCACGAATGCCCCCACTCAGCGATCGCATCCGCCTGAGCGGGAGATTGCTTCGGACGCTCCGCGCCCTCGCAATGACAACATAACACGCCTCCCCCACTCCTACCTTATGGCGGGGGTACATTTCTACCGTAGAGGACGCGGAGGATCATCCCCATCCCAACCCATCTTTGCGTACTCTGCGTCCTGCGCGCCTTTGCGTTACGCGTCCTGCGCGCCTTTGCGTTATGCGTCTTGCGCGCCTTTGCGTTATGCGTCCTGCGCGCCTTTGCGTTATGCGTCCTGCGCGCCTTTGCTCGCTTTACGCCTCTGTAGCGCACCTCTGCCGCGTTAGTGAGAGAGGGGCTGGCGTGAGGGTAAAACAGCGCATCCCAAAGCCATGAAGGTTTTGTCCGCCGTTGAATACCAAAAAGGCGAGAGTCATCTGACCCTCGCCCTTTCGGATCTGGCGCCCCCGGCGCGACTCGAACGCGCGACACGCAGTTTAGGAAACTGCTGCTCTATCCCCTGAGCTACGAGGGCAGGGCTGGTCCGAGTCTACCATACTCTGCAAGGCTGTGCAAGACATCGCTCTGCCCTTACACCAACATCAAACTCACCGCTACGGTAAGTATCTTTGCCATTGCCTACCCCCCGGCTATCGTCCTCCACTTACACCAACATCAAACTCACCGCTACGGTGAGTATAGTCACCGGCAAGCCAACCTTTAAGTAGGCACCAAAGGTTACCCGTACCCCCCAGCGCGCTGCCAGCTCGGCCATAATCAGGTTTGCCACCGAACCGAGTAGGGTCAAATTGCCGGCCAACGTGGCGGTCGCGGCCAGCGTTAGCCAGGCCCGCTGCTGATCGGCAAAGGCCGGGATTAAGCCTTGCAACAGTAACACTGCTGGTACGTTGCTGATCAAGTTCGAAAGTATGACCGACACCAACCCGAACGGCACCATCCCGGCTTGGGCGAGCGGGGCCAAGGCCGTGAAGAGTTCTGCGGTCCAGCCTTGAGTTTCGAGGGCGTGGGTGACGACGAAGAGACCGGCAAAGAAGGTCAAGAGACTCCAGTCAATGGTCTTGTAGACCCGTTCGGGGCGCAGGCGGCGGGTAGCGAGCAACGCACCGGCAGCAACAAACGCTGCGAGCGGGACCGGTACGCCAACCAGAAACGCGATCAGCATCAGGACGATCACAACACCGGCTTTGCGTAACAATGGTCGGTAGACCCGCGTGCGTAAGACGTTAGGCGCCACCAATGCCACGCTCCGAAATTCGTCACGGTAGATCAGCACGACGATCACCCAGCAGATCACTAGCCCGATCAGTGCGGTCGGTGTGAGCGCAGCGGCGAAGTCGAGATAGGAAATCTTCGAGGCACTACCAATGATGATGTTCTGCGGATTACCGGTGATAGTCGCCGTCGAGCCGATATTTGCCGCAACTGCCAACCCGATCAAGTAGGGCACCGGGTTACGTCGCAGCGTGCGGGTAACATCAAGCACAATCGGCGTCATCATTAACACAATCGTGTCGTTGAGAAACAGTGCCGAAAGCACCCCACTCGCGCCGATGACCAGCGCCAACAATGAGCGCGGGCCACGGGCGAATTGCACTACACGCTGGGTAATAACCCCAAAAAAACCGCTCAGAAAGAGACTGCCGTTGATCACCATCATGCTAAACAGCAACAAGATGGTGTCGAAATCAATCGCCGCATACGCTTCTTCCAACGACATCGCGCCGATGCCAAGCAGCAGTGCAGCACCGATCAGGGTAATCGTAGTACGGTCAGCGCGCAGCAATGGCCAGCGCCCTACCGCAACACCGAAAATCGTCGCAGCGACGATCAAGAGAGCAAAAAGAGGTACGATCATCATCTACAAGTGTTTGAATATTGGCAGAATAAGTACTAATACTTGCTTCACCATCCGGTAGTTGCTGAGCGCAGGTTTACTTATCAGCGTGATAGCCTAACTGCCGACTACATACCAATGCTGCCTCACGCACCCGTGGCCCCAACGCTTCGGCCCGTGCCCGGTCAAGACGGGTTGAGGGTCCTGATAAGCTGATCGCTCCGACTACCTGCCCACGACGGTCGAAGATCGGTGCAGCGACACAACATACCCCCTCTTCGCGCTCCTCGTCATCTAAGGCAAAACCGCGCTCACGCGCCAACGCGAGTTCGGCCCGCAACCGGTCACGGTCGGTAATGGTTTTGTTCGTCCACCGCTCAAAGTGGTCCCTGGCCAGATACCGTTCGAGTTCGGCAGCCGGCAGCGCCGCTAAGATCGCTTTGCCACCTCCGGTACAGTACAACGGCGCACGCTGCCCTACTTCGGTGAACATACGCACCAGATGCGGGCTTGGGATCTGTTCTTGATAGACTGCCGCATCGCCCTGCCGGATAATCAAATTACTGGTTTCACCGGTTTCGGCGGTGAGTTTAGCTAATTCGGCCCGCGCAATGCGGATCAAGTCGAAGCGACGGCTCTGAGCAGCACGAGCAGCAATTTCGAGGAGACGTGGCCCTGGACCGTACCGCCGTGTGGTTGGCTCTTGCGTCACATACCCTCTCGCTGCTAAACTGGAAAGCAAGCGATGCACGGTCGCTAACGGGAGATCGAGCTGCTCACTCAATTCCGAGACACTTAGATCATCATCGGCTTGCGCTAGTGCCTCTAAGACATCAAATGCGCGATCGATTGACTGTATCATACCCATTCCAAAATTCAAAAAAGTTTTCCATGTCTAGTGTAACACTTTCACGGCGATAGTCTGTAGAATATTTGCGCCCTCGCCAACGACAGCACCTCGTTTTTCTGCCGAATGTTCGGCGAGGTGTGATGATCGCGGTGCATCCCATCGCGTCGGGGCGACCCGGCGGTTCGCCCACAATGGTCGGGTCACGGCATGCCGTGACCCTACATGTGCCCCCACCCCACAACAACGCAACCCACCCGTTGGGGCACGGCGCTGCCGTGCCCATCCTGCCTCCACCGGTGATACAATGGCATTAGTGCCACATTCGTGGTACGTAGTTGATTTTGCCAAAGCGAGGTGATCGAGATACTTATACGGCGCTAACGTCACACAACGTGCGTAAGAGAGGTTCGCAATGTGTAGACAAACGTCCTTAAGCGCAATGCCCGACGGTTGATACATACTGTTTCAGTACCACGTCGTTGTGTGGTGTCGGCACAAACGTAGGCGCCGTTGTCGGTTGGCGATACGCTTCAGCTCATGACATCACGCTACATCTGCACGCTCAACCTGAACTTTATCTAATCACATTATGAATGCCGACCTCAAACCAACGTCTACCGACGGCCTTGGCTCTACAGCCGAACGTAAGGCACGGCTGCGCAGCACGACCTTGCCCGGCCCCTATAACGCACTCTGGTATTTTCCCCAATTGGCCGGAGGCTACCCACGCATTATCCGCAATGCCGCGCTGATCCAACTTGCACGGTACACGCCGATCATGCCGCTCAAAAATGCGATCTACCGCATGCTCGGCGTCAAGGTGGCCCCTCATGCAAGTGTTGGCTTGATGGTAATGTTCGACATCTTCTTCCCCGAAGATATTACCCTCGGCGAAAACTGCGTGATCGGGTACAATACTACCATCTTATGCCACGAAGTTACCCGCCGTGAATGGAAACGCGGCCCGGTTGTGATCGGCCCTGATGTGACAATTGGTGCGAATTGCACCATTTTGCCGGGCGTGATCATTGGCGCCGGCGCTACCGTCTCGGCGATGAGTTTGGTCAATCGCGATGTGCCGCCGGGTGCTTTCGTCGGTGGTGTCCCCATCCGACGGTTGGATCGGTGAACGAGCGAGATATCACATGCCCTCCGCCCTGTCATTCAACGGTAACAACAGCGATGTAGACGATACCCACTCTGTTTGGAGGCAAAGGAGCACCACGATGACGCTGCCCCATAACTTTGGTGGTCCCTGGACACAAAAGAAACTTGAAGCACTTCGGAAGTATTTACAGGCTTACATACAGATTTTTACAAAGAACGAAAAAGCAAAATACTTTACAACAGTTTATGTGGATGCATTTGCCGGAATCGGCTACCGAACAATTACCGATAAAGACGAGCAATCCTTGTTCAAGGACCTTCAAGAAGAGGACAATCAACAGTTTTTGAAAGGAAGTGCCCGCATTGCGTTAGAACTTGATCCACCGTTTCAACGGTACGTCTTTATCGAGAAAGACCCCCATCATGTTACCGAGTTACAACGACAATGTGCCCATTTCCCTGACCGTAACCTTAAGATTTTACCGGGTGATGCCGGCAAGATACTGCCTCAATGGATTGAGCAGACTGATTGGCGTAAAACCCGAGCTGTGGTTTTTCTCGATCCGTATGGAATGCAAGTGGAATGGTCCCTGATCGAAGCTATTGCCTCTACACAGGCGATTGATCTATGGCTTCTCTTCCCCCTCGGAATGGCTGTAAACCGTTTACTCACCCGTGACCGTCCTCCACCACGAGAGTGGCAGCAGAAGTTAGATCGGTTCTTTGGCACCTCCGACTGGTTTGAACGCTTTTATAAGGTTCAGTTTGACCTGTTCGGGGACGCACATGTGAGCAAACAAGTGTCTTGGCGCGAGATAAGCGAATTTTTTAACGAGCGCTTACAAGGGCTTTTTCCCGCGGTAGCTAAACCGCGCGTTCTCGCCAATTCGCTTGGCAACCCGCTCTACCTACTGTGTTTTGCTGCCGGCAATCAAAAAGGGGGACGAATAGCGTTAAAGATTGCCAATCACATCTTAGAACACCTGAACTAAACACATGTGCTATACTGTACCTCAGTACTGTAGAATGTCCTCTTCCACCGTGCCAACCGGAGTTGACCTATGGCTCGCACCAGTATCGAATGGACCGAAGTAACGTGGAATCCGCTTACCGGTTGTACCAAGATCAGCCCTGGATGTAAGCATTGTTATGCCGAACGGATGGCAAGGCGGTTGCAGGCAATGGGCGTGCCGAAATATCGCAACGGGTTTCGGCTGACGCTGCACCCCACCGTCCTCACCGAACCATTACACTGGCGGACACCACGGATGATTTTCGTCAATTCGATGAGCGATCTCTTTCACCAAGATGTCCCACCGGATTTTATTTGCGCGGTGTTCGCTGTGATGCGTCAAGCCCATTGGCATACGTTTCAGGTCTTGACCAAACGCGCCGAGCGACTCCGTGCGCTCGATGCGCTGCTTGATTGGCCGCCAAACGTGTGGATGGGAGTCAGTGTGGAACGTGTCGACTACATCGCACGGATCGACGACCTGCGTGCGACGGGGGCAGCCATCAAGTTTGTGTCGTGTGAGCCGTTGTTAGGTCCGTTACCACAGCTCCCGCTTGATGGCATCGACTGGGTGATCGTCGGTGGCGAATCGGGGCCGGGAGCGCGACCGATGGATCCGGCATGGGTGCGCGATATTCGCGATCAGTGCCTCGCCGCCGATGTGCCCTTTTTCTTTAAACAATGGGGTGGTCCGCGGAAAGATCGCACCGGACGTCTGCTCGATGGTCGCACATGGGACGCGATGCCGGGTGGGGTCGCCACAACAAATATGCTTACTGTTGAACCTGTTGACCGGTAACCCTGTCTTGTCACCGTTGTTCATCTTCAGAGTAGGTCTACAACGACACCGACGGGCGGTAGTATCGGCCCATGCACGCTCGCACGTTTCGGCTATAATACAGTCATTATTCTGTGGCACTCACAGGTTAACCGGCAAACGTCACGTTACAGCTACGCAGTCATCAGAACGAAGGATTCGTATGCGCTACATTCGCCCATTTATCGACTGGATATATACATTCATTACCGGCCACCTGTTCATTTTCTGGACATGCATGGCCCTCAATCTGTTTGGCGTCGTGTGGGGCGGGATTGTCTGGTATGGGCCAATGCTGGTCTCCTCGCCACCATGGGCATGGATCTTCATTCCCGATTGCCCGGCAGCCGCCCTCTACGCCACCATCGCGTTTATCCTGATCCGCTATGGCCGCGCCGTGCAGTGGTTCACCGCCTTCGCCGCTTTCGCCTGCATCAAATACGGCCTGTGGACACTTGCCTTCTGGTCACGCCACTGGCTCGGCGCCGGTACAGTCGAACCGCTTGAGCTGATGTTGTTCGTATCACACATTGGCTTGACGTGTGAGGGAATACTCCTTGCAACCCGTATCGGACGGCTTGGTATGACCGCGCGCGCCGCAGTTGCGGCCTTCTTCAGCCTATCGATTTTCGTTGATTACGGCCTTGGGTATCACCCGCCACTGACGTGGGTGGTGACGCCGGCATTCGCAATGTGGACGGCAGTTATTCTGACCAGTGTGCTCGGTTTCTGGCTAACCCGACCATCGGTGATAGTGGCCCAGCAGATTGAGGCGCGAGGACTTCAGTTCGAGAAAGGGATGCAAGACTAAGACAGCTATCCCTCAGACGGTAACACCACGCTCCAGCAGCCACTCCCGGAGTTGGTGACGACGCAGTTTGCCTGCCGCGGTACGCGGCAGCTCATCGACAAACACAATGGTGCGCGGTACCTTATAACCGGCGAGACGTTCACGACAGTGGGCTATCAGTCCCTCAGCAGTGACCGGGAAGCGCACAACGACAGCGGCTACCGGACGCTGGCCCCACTCCGGGTCGGGCACCCCAACCACTCCCACTTCGACCACGGCTGGGTGACTGAGGAGCGCAGCTTCAACTTCGGCGGGATAAATGTTCTCACCACCGGTAATAATCAAGTCGCTGCGCCGGTCAACCACATAGAGATAGCCATCAGCATCGAGATAGCCCATATCGCCGGTATGGAACCATTCATCAGGCCGACGCGATGGCATCCCCAGATACCCCGGTGATAGTGTTGGTCCACGCAAGCAAATTTCTCCAACTTCTCCTGACGCAGCCTCGCTCCCATCCGATCTAACGATCCGCAATTCAACCGGGAACAACGGCTTACCCGCCGACCCGAGTCGTTGCAAGGCTTCGGCAGGGGCAAGCGTCGCCGCTTGCGAGGCCGCTTCGGTCATGCCATAGGTCTGCGTCACCGGGATCCCACGCGCTGCGCATTGTTCGAGCAACGCGAGCGGGGCGGGGCCGCCGCCGAGCAAGACGCAGCGCACATGAGCGGGAAACGGTGCGGAATCAACTGCGAGCAATCGTTGGAGCATCACGGCGACGAGTGAGACAATCGTGATATGCTGCTCGGCAAGATCGCGCTTAACCAACGCCGGATCGAACCGCTCATGCAACACGACCGGTATGCCATAGATGACACCACGCAGCAATATACTCAACCCACCAACGTGGAAAAGCGGTAGCACCGCCAGCCAACGGTCGTCGTCGTGCAGGCCAAGGTTGAGCATCGAGCCGACTGCATTCCACCAATGGTTGCCGGCGGTTAGAATCGCACCCTTCGGCTGCCCGGTCGTGCCCGAAGTGTAGATGATCGTATGCGGAGCCGCGAGATCGATTAGCGGAGCCGGTGAAGGCGAAACGGTTGTTGCTACCGGTGTCGTCAGCTCCTCAAGGGTAACAATTGGCGCACCATGCGCTGCTGCGCGTGCATCGGCTAAGAGTTCAGCTTCGGCAATCAGTAACGACGGCGCGCTGTCGCGCACTTGAAAGGCTAGCTCAGCGGCGGTAAGCCGGGTATTGAGTAGCACCAGCGTCACGCCCGCCCGCGGCGCGGCATGCACCACCGCCGCATACGCCAACCGGTTACGGGCCAGCAAAGCTACCCGCGACCCGACCGGTACCCTTTGGCGCAACCGATCTGCCACCACACTGACCCAGCGATCAAGCTCGGCAAATGTATAGGTCGCTTCAGCGCCGATCAACGCTGGATGGTGTGGTCGAAGTAGCGACTGCCGGGCCAACCAGTCGGGAAGATACATCGTTGCCCATTCCAACTTCTCTGACAGGGGCACTGACAGGTCCCCCTCCATGGGTACCCTTCTTCATGCGCTCTGCGTTCTTTGCGCCTTTGCGTTAACACCCTTGCGTCCCTGTCTCTCACTAATACTTGTTGTTCAACTTCTTACTGCGTTCTTTGCGCCTTTGCGTTAACACCCTTGCGTCCCTGTCTCTCACTAATACTTGTTGTTCAACTTCTTACTG
>NZ_JBWGQH010000019.1:38834-44542 GCF_056331925.1 Chloroflexus sp. | reverse complement strand
GCGTTCTTTGCGCCTTTGCGTTAACACCCTTGCGTCCCTCACAACAGTATCCCTATCGCAAACAAGACCCCAAAAAGGAGATGCAACCGTCCCGTTCCCACCAACGCCTTATTCAGCGCCCGACCCCGCTCACGATTTACGAAATCGATCAGGTTGAGCGCCATCGGTGCGGTGAGCCAAGCCAACAGCGTAAACGGCGACTCACCACCCCACATCCACGCCAGTGGCAACGTCACAAACGCACCAAGCACCAACAACGCAAACTCACTACGCGCAAAACGTTCACCGAAGATCACGGCCAGCGTCCGCTTACCCGCCTTACGGTCGGTCGGCGCATCACGCAAATTATTCACCACCAAGATAGCCGTCACCAGCATCGCTACCGGCAACGCGGCCCACAACGCCACCCAACGGAACTGGCCAGTGTGAGCGTAGTCGGTGCCGATCACGGCCACCAACCCAAAAAAGACAAAAGTAAACAGATCACCAAGACCGTTATAGCCAAGCGGAAACGGGCCGGCCGTATAGAGAATACCGGCAGCAATCGACAACAGACCGATCACCAATATAGGCCAACCGGCCACCGCAATCAGATAGACACCGGCCAGCGCCGCAATCCCAAAACTGACCAGCGCAGCCACCAACACCGTCTTTGCCGGTAACAGGCCAAACTGCGTCACCCGGGGCGGACCAAGCCGCTCGCCGGTATCGGCACCTTTCTTTGCGTCAAAATAATCGTTGGCGAGATTGGTCCCAATCTGAATAAAGAGCGCTCCTACGAGGGCAGCCAGCAGAACCAATGGCCGAAACTGGCCGGCGCTAAAGGCCAGTGCTGAGCCAACCAGCACCGGCACAACTGCCGCCGGCAACGTTGCCGGGCGGGCAGCCATCAGCCAAATCTGCCACTGCGACGGTCGCCCCGCCGGAGCTGCTTTGGTAGTCATTGTTACGCTCCTGTTGGTAACAGTACGTACCGCCCGTCATCACGGATAGCGCCGGAAGCGGCGGAAGTTGGGCTTTCGCTTCTCGAGAAATGCCTGCTTACCCTCCTGTGCCTCCTCGGTCAGGTAGTAAAGCAGCGTCGCATCGCCGGCCAACTGCTGCAAGCCGGCATACCCATCAGCCGCAGCGTTGATGCTCGCCTTCAACATGCGGATAGCCAGCGGACTCTTCTCCAGAATCTCGCGCGCCCACTGCACGCCTTCATCTTCAAGCCGTTCGAGCGGCACCACCGCATTCACCAAACCCATTTCCAAGGCTTGTTGCGCAGTATACTGCCGACACAGATACCAAATCTCTCGCGCCTTCTTATCACCGACCATGCGAGCCAACAGGTTCGAGCCATACCCACCGTCGAAACTACCTACCTTCGGTCCGGTCTGCCCAAAAATCGCGTTCTCGGCAGCGATAGTCAGGTCGCACACCACATGCAACACATGACCGCCACCGATCGCATACCCGGCCACCAACGCAATCACCGGCTTAGGAATGATCCGGATCAGCCGTTGCAAATCGAGCACATTCAGCCGCGGAATCTGATCTTTGCCCACATAACCGCCTATACCGCGCACACTCTGATCACCACCCGAACAGAACGCCTTATCACCGGCGCCAGTAAACAAGATCACCCCAATCCGCTCATCGTCACGAGCGTGCGAAAAGGCATCGATCAGCTCGTTCACCGTTTCGGGACGGAACGCATTACGCTTTTCAGGCCGATTGATGGTAATCTTGGCAATCCCCTCACCGGCCGCATCGTGCTCGTAAATAATGTCGGTATAATCGCGAACTTTTACCCACTCGATTGGCATATGTCTCCTCTCGACAGTTGTTACCTTTGACTTCTCATTTTGCATAGTACCACAACATGATCAAATTCTCACAGGTTAATGCTTGGCAAACCGAGCGACATGCATGATCGCTAGCAGGCAAGCACAGAGTGAGACAGCGCATCGCTAATATGTAGAAGTTCTAAACAATTTCACCCAACCGATCCTTCCTGCAAAAACGCAATGATGGCCTGTGCAACGATCTCCGGCTGCTCGAGCTGCGCCGCGTGACCGGCATCCGGCACGATCACGTGACGCGCATGCGGCATCAGCGCCGCCATCTGCGCCCCAATCGCGCAGAACTTCTCGTCGAGCGCGCCGGTGATGAGCAGGGTGGGGGTTACAATGACCGGCAATGCCGCCCACAACGACGGCTGCCGCCCGACGCTCATGCCACGCAGCGCGTGAGCATAGCCTTGCGCACTCCCGGCCAGCCGCTGTGCCCGCTGTGCCGCCCGTACCTCCACCGGCAACCGTTGTTGCGATGCAAAGATTGGCTGCGCCGCCCAATAATCGACAAACCACTCCATCCCTTCCTGCTCGATCCGTCGGGCCAACGCCTCATCACTCGCCAGCCGAGCAGCCCGCTCGGCCGGATCGGCTAATCCCGGTGAAGCACCGATTAAAATCTGCCGCCTCACCCGCGCCGGCGCACCGGCCGTCAACAACAGCCCGATCCGCCCTCCCATCGAATAACCGCATAGATCCACCCGTTCGACACGCAAATGATCGAGGAGCGTCAGCAGATCGGCGACACACTGCTCAATTGCATAACGGGCCGGATCGGCAGGTGCATCACTCTGCCCATGTCCGATCAGATCAACGATGATCAGTGTATGATGCTCGGCCAACGTTGGCACCAACGGTTGCCACGTCTGCCCACTCCCGGTAAAACCGTGCAACAACAGTAACGGCGACCCCTCGCCGGTCAATTCGACATACCATTCAACACCGTTAAGGAGAAGCTTCACTGCATTCCGATCACGAGATTCTGACGAACAACACACAATCCATCGGTATATGCTACACTGAACATACAATCATGACAATGTGCAGGTGTATACCATAACTTCGAATCATCTCACCTGCACAGGAGCGAGGCTATGACCACGACTCCGACAAACGAACAATCATCAGCACCCTCTGCCGGTACCAGCTTATACGAACGGCCGGTGTTGCCGCTCCTCGATAGTGTGCTCTTTCCGCAGATGCTGGCGCCGCTCTTTGTCAGTGACGAGCGCGCGATCAATGCGGTCGAGCAGGCTGCTGCCGGTGATCGGATTGTGCTCGCCGTAGCCGCTCGCGGCCCGATCAAAGACTTTTCAATCGGGATCAATGATCTCTATACGGTCGGCGTGGAAGCGATGGTGCAGCGGGTTCGACGTTTGCCCGACGGAACCCTCAGTATTGTGATCGAGGGGCGTCAGCGGATGCAGATTGTAAGTGTCGTCAGTGAGCAACCGGCTTTGCGCGTGCTGGCTACACCGCTTGAAACGCCACCCCTCGACGACGATGCTGCGTTGATGGTTGAGGCACTCAGTCGCACGATCCTCACTACCTTCGAGAAGATTGTGCGCCTGTCGCGCAATTTGCCCGACGACGCCTATCTGTCCGCGCTCAACAGCGCCGAACCGGGTGAGTTGGCCGATATTATTGCGGCTCTGCTGCCCATCTCGGTGGAAGAGCGGCAAAAGATTCTCGAACTGGTTGATATTGAACAACGGCTGCGCCATCTTGAATTCTTGCTCGCCAAAGAACTTGACCTGCTCGAACTTGAAAACCGTATCCATAGCCAGGTACAGCAAGAGGTCGATCGCAGCCAGCGTGAGATGTTCCTGCGCGAGCAGTTGCGTGCCATTCAGCGCGAACTCGGCCAAGAAGACCCATTGCGCCGTGAGATTGCCCTCTTGCGCGAACGCGCCGCCGCCGCCGGATTACCACCTTACGCTATGGCCCGGTTTGAAGAAGAGTTGGCGCGGCTTGATCTCATCTCGCCGATGTCACCCGAACACGGCATGTTGCGCACCTACCTCGATTGGCTGATTTCTTTGCCGTGGAGCAACACCAGCCCGGAGAATCGTGACCTGCGCGTAGCAGCGGAAGTACTCGAGCGCAATCACTACGGCCTGCGCAAAGTCAAAGATCGTATCCTCGAATATATCGCCGTGCGCCAGCTGGCCGGCCCGGCCCGTCGTGCTCCTATCCTCTGCTTCGTCGGCCCACCCGGTGTTGGCAAGACGAGTCTCGGCCAAAGCATCGCCGAGGCGCTTGGTCGCCGCTTTGTGCGCCTAAGCCTTGGTGGCGTTCACGACGAAGCCGAAATTCGCGGCCATCGTCGCACCTACATCGGTGCCCTGCCCGGACGCATTTTGCAGCGTATGAAGGTAGCCGGCACCATCAACCCGGTCTTCATGCTCGACGAGGTTGATAAGCTTGGTAGCGATTTTCGTGGCGATCCGGCAGCCGCGTTGCTCGAGGTGCTCGATCCCGAACAGAATAGCACCTTCAGCGATCACTATCTCGATCTACCTTACGACCTCAGCCAGACGTTGTTCATCACGACGGCCAATGTCGCTGATGCGATCCCTGAAGCGTTGCTCGACCGGATGGAGTTGGTGGAGCTACCCGGCTATACTGAAGATGAAAAGTTGCACATTGCCCGGCGCTTCCTCATCCCCCGTCAAATGGCCGACAGTGGCTTGCCGCCGAAAACGATCCGGTTGAGTAACGAGACGATCCATACGATCATTCGCCACTACACCTATGAAGCCGGAGTGCGCAACCTCGAACGTGAAATCGGGGCTATTTGTCGCAAAATTGCCCGTCGGATCGCCGAAGGAAAACACCATCCGCGCCAGATTACCCCGCGTGCCCTTCCCAAGCTGCTCGGGCCACCCCGCTTCGAGATTGGCAAGATCGAACCGCACGATCAAGTCGGTGTGGCCATTGGGATGGTCTACACTAGTGCCGGCGGTGATGTTATGCCGGTTGAAGTCGTGTTGATGGACGGTAAAGGTAATCTGATCCTGACCGGTCAGCTTGGCGAAATCATGCAGGAGTCGGCGCAGGCCGCCCTCTCGTTCGCCCGTACCAATGCTACGCGCCTCGGGATCGAGATTCGCCATTTCGATAAGATCGATGTGCATGTGCATGTACCCGAAGGTGCTACTCCCAAAGATGGTCCATCGGCAGGGATCACTATCGCAATCGCTCTCATCTCGGCACTCACCGGGCGCAAGGTACGGCACGATATTGCCATGACCGGTGAAATTACCCTTCACGGGCGGATCTTGCCGATCGGTGGCGTCAAAGAAAAGGTATTGGGGGCGTATCGCGCCGGCATTCGCCAGATTATCTTACCCAAGCGCAACGAGCACGATCTGGTTGAGATACCACCAACGTTGCGCCGACAACTCACCATTCACCTCATTGAGCGTATCGAGCAAGCGATCGATCTTGTGTTGGGGCCACCACCACCCAAAGAACCACGTCGTGCCCCTCGTGTCATCCCCCGCCAATCCGAAGACGACTAGGCAGAGGATCAACGAAATATCGTTGAGGTATCGGCGCGTCGCCTCACCAACCCCCACCAATCACGCCCCACCCCGTCAGGGCTAAGGTGCATCACGCCTCTACAGCCACGCGCAACCTCTGTCATTTCGCGGGAGCGGAGCGACCGAGAAAGCCTAACGCAAAGTCGCTAAGCTCGCCAAGTCGCTGAGGCACGAGCCAGCCCACACCACCACACAATCGACGCTCCACACCCCCCTGTCATCTTGCGGGAAAACCCCTCTGTCATTTCGCGGGAGCGGAGCGACCGAGAAAGCCTAACGCAAAGTCGCTAAGCTCGCCAAGTCGCTGAGGCACGAGCCAGCCCAC